>CAKZOY010000588.1 GCA_937138275.1 uncultured Chloroflexota bacterium | reverse complement strand
CTGGTCAACGCCTCGGGCTGTCGGCAGGCCGCGAGGCGATTTTGTTTTCTGCAGAAATTATACTCCTCTCCGGCGCGATGGCAAGCGCGCTCACCGGGCCCCCCGGCCGGCAGAAACGCTCCCCGCTCTATCCTCTCTGCTCCCCCGGCCCCCGGTCACCCTCCTACGGCGATCTCCCGCCCTCCTCTCCCATAGCCCGCAGGGCGATGGGGGAGACGAGCGAGATGCTGGAGGCAGGGTATCATCTGGAGACGCTGGGGGAGGTGTGGCCGGTGGCGCAGCCGGAGGAACGGCAGAGGATGTGCCGGTTGATGTTGCGGGCAGTGTACGTGGATATGGAGCGGCAACGGATTGTGCGGGTGATGCCGGAGGAGGACTTCCGGTTGCTGTTCCGGTATCATCCGGGGCTGGAGGGGGACGAGGAAGGGGGATACCGGGTGCGGGGTGGAGTTACGGATGAAGTGAATAAGCCCGCTTGACAAAATGGCAGTGTGGTATACTGGGACACAAAAGAAAAGCCGGCTCTGTGGGGGCAGAGCCGGCAGGAGGCAAAACGCCGGGGACCTTAAAAAGGGACGGTTGGCAGCAGGAGTACACCCTCAGTGCGGACCTCCGGACGTTTTACCTTTGGCGGGGCCGACGGGATTTGAACCCGCGGTCTCCGGCTTGACAGGCCGGTGTGTTAAACCAGGCTACACCACGGCCCCGTAAAGGCACGGCGTAATCATACCACAACCCCGCAATTCCGTCAAGTTCCCTTGCGTGGGATTTTTAGCAATTTTCGGGAGAGCGGCGCGCCCGTAGAGAAAAGTGGGGGTTGCGGGAAGCGGCAAAGCCGCTTCCCGCAACCCCCACATCCTTTACAGGGCGAATTGCCGCAATCTCCCGATTATAGCAAGTTGCGCTTTTTGCAGAAGATGGTATAATATGCATAGCCCTGCTGTGCCCGTGATCGCCGAACTGGGGTTTTGAGCCAACACCTATACAACGGGATCCGATCTCGCAGCCAGGAATGCGGTAGCCTTCGGGGCGAAGCCCCTTCGGCAAGGCAGACCTGCTGGGTAGGTTCCCACCTGCGCAAGCGGGTTCAGAACTTTACGGCACACGGCATGGCGGGGTCTTTTTTACGCCTTACGTTTTGCGTTTTTACGTCCGATGAACCGCCGCCAATTCCTCCGTCTCTCCTGTGGAGGGCTGATCGGGCTCTCCGCCGCCTGCGCTTCTGCCCCCATTTATGCCCTCCTCCTGGAACCGTTCTGGCTGACCCTGGAGCGCGTACGGATTGCGCGGAAAGGTCTCCCTTCCTCCCTGAACGGCCTGCGCATCGCATTTCTCTCCGACCTCCACTGCGGCCCCCAGGTGAGTTCAGACCATATTGCCCGGGCCATCTCCATAGTGCAGGAGGCCGCACCGGACCTGATCCTCTTGGGCGGGGATTACGTCACTGGGTCGGCGGAGTATGCAGCCCCCTGCGCCCAGGAACTGACCCGCCTGCGCGCCCCGCTGGGCATCTATGCCTGCCTGGGGAACCACGATTACTGGACGGACGCGGAGGTCGTCACCGACGCGCTGCAACGCGCCGGGATACGGGTGCTCCGGAATGAGGGGATGGAAGTTACAGATAGGTTGTGGGTTGCCGCAGTGGATGACGTCTGGGAAGGACGGCCCTCCCTGGAGGCGGCACTGAGGAGGATGCCCACCGACGCCGTGGCAGTGTTGCTAGCCCACGAGCCCGACTACGCCGACCAGGCCGCTGCCGACGGGCGGGTCGCCCTGACCCTCTCCGGGCACACCCACGGCGGGCAGGTGCGGTTGCCCCTCATAGGCCCCCCAGTCCTGCCGTATCTGGGACAGCGCTACCCGGCCGGCCTCTACCGTCTGGGCAATATGGCCCTCTATGTGACCCGTGGAGTGGGATTGATCGCGCCGCCGGTGCGGTTCAACTGTCGCCCGGAGGTGACTTTGCTGACCCTGACGAGTTAGCCCCCGTCTTCCTCTCCCCGCCCTTCTCCAGTTTCTCCGCCAGTTCCTTCAGCCGGGCCAGCACCCGCGCGTGGAGCGTCCCCTCCGGGAACTGACCGCTCTCGTCCCGCGTGCCCGCCGGAATACCGGTGAGCAGTTCAATCCCCTCATCCACTGTCGTCACCGGGTAAATATGGAACTTCCCCTCCGCCACCGCCTGGACAACCTCCGGGTCCAGCATCAGGTTGCGGACGTTGGCGGCGGGGATGATGACCCCCTGATCGCCCGTCAGGCCCCGTTCTCTGCACACCCGGAAAAACCCCTCAATTTTATGGTTGACGCCCCCCACGGGCTGCACCCGCCCCTGCTGGTCCACCGAACCAGTCACCGCGATGCCCTGACGAATCGGGGTATCGGCCAGGACGGAAAGAAGGGCATAGAGTTCGGCCAGCGAGGCGCTGTCGCCGTGGACCTCGTCGTAGGTCTGCTCAAAACTGAGGCTAGCGGAGAGGGTGAGGGGCTGGTCGGTGGCGTACTGCCCGCCCAGGTACGCCGCCAGCGTGAGCACCCCCTTGCCGTGGGTAGGACCGCTCAGTTTCACCTCCCGCTGGATGTCCACCACGCCCCCGCGGCCCACGTAGGCGCGGGCAGTGATGCGGGTGGGGCGTCCAAAGATATGGTCACCGACCGCGTGGACGCTCAACCCGTTGACCTGCCCCGCCACAGCCCCCTCCGTCTCAATCATCAGCGTCCCCTCGGTGATGACCCGCCGGACCTCCTCCTCCACCCGGTTGGCCCGATAGACGCGCTCGGCGATCGCCCGCTCCACGTCCTCACCGGTCACCACGTCCCGCCCCGCCTTGCCAGCCCAGTAATCTGCCTCGTGCAGAAGGTCGGTCACCTCCCGAAACCGGATGGAGAGACGGTTCTGGTCTTCCGCCAACCGAGAACCGTACTCCACCACTCGCGCCACCGCCGTCCGGTCAAAGGGCTTCAGACACGCCTCCTCACAGCGGGCACGGATAAAGAGAGCGTAGAGATACTCGTTCTCCGGCGTCCGGTCCATTTCGGTGGAGAAGTCGGCCTTGACCTTAAAGAGTTCGCGGAACTCCTCGTCCAGGGCATAGAGTAGATAATATAGATAAGGACTACCCATCAGGACGACCTTGACGTTCAGCGGGATCGGTTCCGGGTCCAGGCTGATGACGGAGACGGCCGCGGCAGAGCGGTCTTCTATCCGGATGACCCCTTCCGAGAGCGCCCGTTTCAGCGCCTGCCAGGCCCAGGGGTCGGCCAGGACGTCCCGCGCCTGAAGGACCAGGTAACCGCCGTTGGCCCGGTGAAGGGCGCCCGCGCGCAGGAGGGTGAAATCGGTGACGGGGACCCCCATACGGATTTCGTACTCCATACGGCCCATCAGGTTGGGATGGGTGGGGTTAGATTCCACAATGACCGGCGCGCCCTGCTGGTCGCGGTTGTCCACAAACAGATTGACCAGGTATCGGTGAAAGGGACTGGCCTGCGGGGTGGGGGCTTCCCCCGAGGGGGGCTTCGTCTGCTTGAAATCATCCGCGCGGGCAATGATGTCGGACCGCACTTCCTCCAGGTACTCCGCCACTTCCTCGTGCTCAGCGTACCGGGCTTTCAGGTCGTCCGCCGCGCGGCCGACGACAGACGCAACAACCTCCCGGTCCAGGTCCTGCAGGGCCTGCTGAGCCTGCCGTTCGTTGTCCCGCAGTTGCTGGACGGTCTCCCCGGCGAACCGTTCCAGTTCAGCGTACTGGGCGGCGAATTGTTCTCTCTCCGCCTCGGGCAGGGCCTGGAAGGCCTCCGGCGGGAGGGGACGGCCGTCCTTCAGGGGGACTATCGCCAGTCCGGAGGGGGTCCGCATCACGGCAAAGGAGCGCTGGCGGGCCTGGGCGTCCAGTCCTTTCAGCAGTTCCTCCTGGGCGCTCTGGAAGCGCTGCTCTATTTGACGACGGGCCTCTTGATAGGTTTCGGCCTCAAAGGCCTGCGGGATGGTCCGGCGGAGTTCCGCCACCAGGGCAGCCATGTCGTCCCGGAACCGGCTGCCGACTCCGGCAGGGAGACGGATGGCACGCGGACTGCGGGGCTGGCGGAAGTTCTGGACGTAAATCCAGTCGTCGGGGGTGGGCTTGCGAGCGGCCTGCTGGGCCAGGAAGCGCTGGATCACGGTGGCGCGTCCGGTCCCGCCCGGCCCCAGGACGAAGATGTTGTAGCCGGGACCTTCCATATCCAGTCCGAACTCAATGGCCCGCGTCGCGCGCGGCTGGCCGATGATGTCCGGAGTCACCGGCAGTTCGGCCGTCGTCTCAAAGGGAAACTGCTCCGGATTGCAGGTCCGGCGGAGTTGGTCTGGAGAAAGTTCGTTGGGCATTCGCTCTATACCTCCGATGGAGATTCCACGGGGCGAGGCATGCGTCGCCTACGCCCCCACCAGCGCGCGCACCTGGGCGGCGGTGACACCTGCCACGCGAACGAGTTTGTGGCGGGACGTGTGCCCGGAGAGGATATGCACCGCATCCACCGGTACGCCCAGTCTCTCGGCCAGGAAAACTCGCAGCGCCTGGTTCGCCTTCCCCTCCACGGGGGGCGCCTTGAGGCGCACGCGCAGGGCATCGCCGTAGAGGCCAACAATGGCGTCCTGTCCGCCTCCCGGCGCCACGTGCACGCCGAAAGTGCAACCTTCCGAATCTTCCCGGATTTGCAGAGGCATCGCTATATGGACAGTATTCCCCTCGTCCCTACGGGTCGGCGAATACTACTCACCCCGCAAACCGATCCAGCCGGAACAGTTCCAGGCTCATCGTTGTCGCGCGCCCGTAGCGGATCAACTCCGCGGCCAGTTGCCCGGCAATCGGGGCCTGGGTGATCCCTTTCCCGCCCCAGCCACAGTTGAGGATAAAACCCTCCACCTGGGGCGCCGGGCCCAGGATGGGGAGGTCGTCCGGCGTCAGGGGACGGATGCCCGTCCAGCCGGTCTGAAAGGTGGCCTCTTGCAAAACCGGCACGCGGTGAATGGCGGCGTCCAGCATCGGCTCCAGAAACTCGGTCCGGAAAGCCACCTCCAGCGTGTCGGTGGGGATTTTGCCCATTCCCATCAGGACCCCCGGCCCTTCCCGGCGCATATACCACTCCGCCGCCAGGTCGTCCACAAAAGGCCAGTCGGCAGGAATGGGCGGGAAGGGGCCGGTGACGACGATGTTCCGGGCCAGGTTGAGCAGGGGAAGTTCCACCCCAACCCAGCGGGCGACCTCCACAGCCCACGGCCCAGCGGCGTTCACCACCACCGGGGTGGCGATGAATCCGGCGCTCGTCTCCACCCCCTCCACGTGCCCCTTGTGGATGCGAATTCCTGTGGCCTGCACGCCCTGCCACAACTCCACCCCCATCTCCCGCGCCCGGCCGATGTAGCCCCACATAATCATATGGGGGTCTATGATTCCGTCATCCGCTCCCCACGCGCCCAGGACCAGGTCTTCGGTGCGAATCCGGGGATAGCGGCACCGAATTTCCTCCGGCGAAAGGAGTTCGCTGCGGACGCCCAGAGATTGCAGAATTGCGACACTCTGACGCACGGAGTCGGCGGTTTCGGCGGTGGCAAGGGATAGCCAGCCCGTTTTGCGGAAGTCCGTCGGAGACCCGACCTCTTCCTCAAACTGCATGTACCGGTTGTAGGAATAGAGCGCCATGCGGGCGTTGAGTTCGTCGGTGAAGAACTGCAGGCCTAGCATCGCGGCGGACTTTCCCGACGAACCGCTCCCCACCTGGTCTCGCTCCAGGACAACCACATTGGTGATTCCCAGGCGGGCCAGGTGGTAGGCGGTGCTGCAGCCGATGACCCCCGCACCGATGATGACCACGTCCGCCGTCTTCCGCATGCGATCCCTCAGACGCCACTTCGCCGTGGCT
>CAKZOY010000587.1 GCA_937138275.1 uncultured Chloroflexota bacterium | reverse complement strand
CCCCCTCCCCGTTGAGGGCGGACGGATCGTCCGCCCCTACGGCCGCACGGGGAGGAAAGGGCAAGGACAAGCCTTGCATTTTTCTCCCCCTTCTCCCCCGCTTGCGGGGGAGAAGGGGGTTGGGGGGATGAGGGGGTGTTAACGCTTGCCGACCGACGATTTTCGCTTATTGTCCGAACCATTTGTCCAGCCGGGATATCCCCAGGCGGCAGATGGGGATTCCCCGGTCCTGAGCCATTGGTATTACCCCGCAATCTGCCATAAAACTGAAATGCACCTATGTCCGTCCTCCCCCCTCCCGCCCTATCCGTTGCGGGATTTGCGGGGGGGAAAGGCGAGGACAAGCCTTGCCCTTACAGGGGTTCGGTGCGGGCGGCCACAGATCGCTCGCCCCGGAACCCCTTCCGCATTCTGCCCACTTGCCTGCTTGCTCTCTTGCTCCCTCGCTTGCGGAGGAGAAGAGGACTGGAGAAGATGAGGGGGTGCTAAAGGCCAAACCCCGCTTACATGAAGTCTGAACGCAAGCCAGAACTGAAACGCACCCAGTTGTGCATGTGGGCAAGCAAGAAACACTGCTGGCAACAACTTTAGTATACCGCAAAAGGGCGGGGGAGACAAAGGTTAGTCCCGAATCACCGCCACCGATGCAACCCGGTCGTCGCCCTTCAGTTCCATCACTTTGGCCCCACGGGCGGAACGTCCCATCACCGGAACCGACGTTACCGGTAGCCGCAGGACCACACCCCGCGCGGAGATGAGGGTGGCTTCGTCCTCCGGACCGACAACCCGCGCCGCCGCCACCGCGCCGCGGCTCTGGACCTTGCCGCCCACGCAGACGACCCCCTTGCCGTAGCGGCCCTGCAGCGGGAACTCGGAAAGGGGCGTCCGTTTGCCGTACCCCTGCTCCGTCACCACCAGCAGTTCTACGCCGGGCACGACGACGTCCGCGCTGGCGACCCGGTCCCCGTCCTCCAGCCGGATACCGCCCACGCCTCCCGCCTGGCGCCGGGTCGGGCGGACCTCGTCTTCCCGGAAGCGCAGCGCCTGCCCGCCCTCCGTCACCAGAACCAGTTCGGCATCCCCCGGAGTGAGCCGGACCCAGCCCAGTTCGTCCCCGTCCTCCAGGTTGATCGCCACCAGCCCCCCGGCGCGGATGTTGCTGAACTCCGCCAGTTCCGTCCGCTTGACCCGCCCCTGTACGGTGACCATCGTCAGGTATCCGGCCGAGAAGTCCCGCGCCGCCAGCGCTGCCGTCACCCGCTCGTCGGCGTCCAGCGAGAGCAATCCCGCCAGCAGGACTCCCTGTGCCGTCCGGTCGGCGGCCGGAATCTGGTAGACCCGTTCGGCGTAGACTTTGCCCCGGTTGGTGAAGAAGAGCAGTGTATCCCGCGTGTGCGCCGAGAGCAGATAGAGGACGGAGTCCTCCTCCTTCGTCTGGACGCCGATGACGCCCCGACCGCCCCGCGCCTGGGCGCGGAAGACCCGCTCCGGCATCCGCTTGATGTAGCCGCGCTGGGTGATGATGACCAGGACCGTCTCCTCGGCAACCAGGTCCTCCTCATCAAACTCCGCGGCCTCGCCGTAGACGATCTGAGTGCGGCGCGGGTCACCGTACACCTTCTTCAGTTCCTCCAGGTCGGTGCGGATGAGGGCCAGGACCTTGCGCGGCGAGGCCAGCAGGTCCTCCAGGTAGGCGATCCGGCGGATCAATTCCTCGTACTCTTCGTCTATCTTCCGGCGTTCCAGCGCGGCCAGGCGGCGCAGGGGCATATCCAGGATCGCCTGGGCCTGGACTTCCGTCAGGCGGAAGCGCTTCATCAGCCGCGCCCGCGCCGTCTCTACGTCGGGCGACTGCCGGATGAGGGTGATGACTTCGTCCAGGTGGTCCAGGGCGACTTTCAGCCCCTCCAGGATGTGCGCTCGCGCCTGGGCCTTCGCCAGTTCGTACCGGCTGCGGCGGACGACCACCTCCCGCTGGTGTTCCACGTAGATTTCCAGCGCCCGCTTGAGCGTCAGGAGGCGCGGCTCACCGTCCACCAGCGCCAGCAACTGGATGCTGAAAGTGGACTGCAACGGGGTATACTTGAAAAGGCGATTGAGGACGGTCTTCGGCTGGGCCCCCCGCCGCAGTTCTATGACGATGCTCATCCCCCGCCGGTCGGACTCGTCCCGCAGGTCGGAGATATCTTCCAGGCGACCGTCGCGCGCCAGTTCGGCGATCCGTTCCAGGAGCGCGCTCTTGTTGACCTGGTAGGGGATTTCGGTGACGACGATGCGATACCGGCCGCCGGACATCTCCTCCACGTGGGCCTGGGCGCGGACGGTGATCTGCCCTCGACCGGTAGCGTAGGCCTGGGCCAGCCCCTCCCCACCCAGGATAACCCCACCGGTGGGAAAGTCGGGGCCGGGCAGGAACTGCATCAGGTCCTCCACAGTGACCTCGTCGCGCTCCTCCCAGCGGTCAATCAGATAGGCGATCGCGTCGCAGACCTCGCCCAGGTTGTGGGGCGGGATGGAGGTCGCCATCCCGACGGCGATGCCCGACGAACCGTTGACCAGCAGATTGGGGAGACGGGCGGGCAGGACGGCGGGCTCCTGGAGGGTGCCGTCAAAGTTATCCACCCAGTCCACCGTCTCCTTATCCAGGTCGTTCAGCATCTCCATAGCGATGCGCGAGAGGCGGGCCTCGGTGTAGCGCATCGCGGCGGGGCTGTCGCCGTCCACCGAACCGAAGTTTCCCTGCCCGTCCACCAGCGGGTAGCGCAGGGAGAAGTCCTGGGCCATCCGGGCCATCGCTTCGTAGACGGCGGCATCGCCGTGGGGGTGATACTTGCCCAGGACCTCACCGACGATGCGGGCGGACTTTTTGTATGGGGCGTTGGGGGCCAGCCCCAGTTCGTGCATGGCATAGAGAATGCGCCGCTGGACGGGCTTGAGGCCATCGCGGGCATCGGGCAACGCCCGCGCCACGATGACGCTCATCGCGTAGTCCAGATACGCGCGGCGCATCTCCTCCTGAATGTCTACCAGTACAACATTCCCGATTTCCAACTTCCCTCCCGATAATTCTGCAACGAATTACACGAATTTCACGAAAAATTGGCACACCAAACC
>CAKZOY010000586.1 GCA_937138275.1 uncultured Chloroflexota bacterium | reverse complement strand
TGGGCCGGGACGATGACGTAGCGCTCCGGGTGGCGCTCAAAGGGCGGGAGGGGCTCCAGCGGGCGCGGCCCCTCCGGCATTGCCACCTCCACCGGCGACTTGGAGTGGGAAAGGCGCGTGGTGGAGCGGAGCAGGACGGGAGTGCAGAACTGTTCGCTCAGGTCAAAGGCCAGGCGGGTGAACTGCCGCGCCTCTTCGCTATCCGAGGGCTCCAGGCAAGGGAACTTGCCGAAGCGCGCGTACTGGCGGTTGTCCTGCTCGTTCTGGGAGGAGAAACAGCCCGGGTCGTCGGCGCTGACCAGCACCAATCCGGCCTTGACGCCGGTGTAGGAGAGGGACATCAGACTGTCGGCGGCGACGTTCACCCCGACGTGTTTCATCGCCGCCAGGGCGCGGGCGCCGCCGAAGGCGGCGCCGATGGCCGCATCCAGGGCCACTTTCTCATTGCTGGCCCACTCCGCCACGACGCCCGGATACTGGACCAGGTTCTCTAAGATTTCGGTGGACGGGGTGCCCGGATAGGCGGCGGCATACCGAACCCCCGCCTCCCAGGCCCCCAGCGCAATCGCCTCATTTCCGGAAAGTATACGTTTCATCCATGTCCTCCTGACAAAACTCCGTCCCGACGGGGAAGGAAGGGCTGGGCGGCCTCACCGCCCCCCAACCCCCGCAATTTTAATTTTTACGTTTCACGTTTTACTCATTACGCCTTATGTCCCCTCCTCCCACGACGCCAGATACCGCTCCTGCTCCGGTGTCAGGACATCTATCCGGACGCCCATGGATTCCAGTTTGAGACGGGCGATCTCCCGGTCAATTTCGTCCGGAACGGCGTAGACCGTGCGCTCCAACTGGTCGGCGTGGCGGAGGATGTAGGCGGCGCAGAGAGCCTGGTTGGCGAAGGACATGTCCATCACCGCGCTGGGGTGGCCCTCGGCGGCGGCGAGGTTGACCAGCCGTCCCTCCGCCAGCAGGTAGAGGCGGCGACCGTCGGGGAGGACGTACTCATCCACAAAGGGACGTACCCGTCGCGGCGGCGCGACGGCCATTTCCTCCAGGGCCGGGATGTTGATCTCCACGTTGAAATGCCCGGAGTTAGCCAGAATTGCCCCGTCCTTCATCGCCTCAAAATGGTGTCGGTCAATGACGTTAATGTCGCCGGTGGAGGTGATGAAGATATCGCCCTGGGGGGCGGCCTCTATCATCGGCATCACCCGGTAGCCGTCCATCACAGCCTCCAGCGCCTTCAGCGGGTCCACCTCGGTGACGATGACGTTGGCCCCCAGCCCTTTGGCGCGCATCGCGATGCCGCGGCTACACCAGCCGTATCCGGCGACGACGACGGTCTTCCCGGCGACCAGGACGTTGGTGGCGCGGATGACGCCGTCCATCGTGGACTGTCCCGTCCCGTAGCGGTTGTCAAAAAGATGTTTGGTCAGGGCGTCGTTGACGGCGATGATGGGGTAGCGGAGCACCCCCTGGCGAGCCATCGCCCGCAGCCGGATGACGCCGGTGGTCGTCTCCTCTGTCCCGCCGATGACATTGCCGATGAGGTCGGTGCGTTCCTTATGGAGCGTGCTGACCAGGTCGGCGCCGTCGTCCATCGTGATGTGGGGCTTATGGTCCAGCGCGGCGTGGATGTGCTTGTAGTACGTTTCGTTGTCCTCCCCCTTGATGGCGAAGACGGGGATTTCGTAGTAGGAGACCAGTGCGGCGGCGACGTCGTCCTGGGTGGAGAGGGGGTTGGAGGCGGTCAGGACCACCTCCGCGCCGCCGGCCTGAAGGGTGCGGGCGAGATTCGCCGTCTCGGTGGTGATATGGAGGCAGGCAGAGAGCCGCACCCCTTTGAGGGGCTTCTCTTCGGCGAAGCGCTCCCGGATGAGCCGGAGGACCGGCATCTCGCGCTCGGCCCAATCAATGCGCAGGCGGCCCGCCGGGGCCAGGTCCAGGTCTTTGATGTCGTAGTCTCTGGGCATAGATGTCTCCTTGGTGGTGCGAGTCAATTTGGTTCTACTTTCAAGTTGAGCTCGTGTCCATTCGCTTGCCCCACCTCTTGTCCCATTCCCGTTGAGGGCGGACGGGTCGCCCGCC
>CAKZOY010000585.1 GCA_937138275.1 uncultured Chloroflexota bacterium | reverse complement strand
CCCACTGCAACTCGAGGCAGTGGGCGATTCGCTGCGCTCGGCGCTGACAACTTTCAGTATCCTCCATCGGATCGAGCCCACTGCAACTGAACTGCCAGCCGGATAACAACGTTTGATTCGGCTCTTTCAGTATCCTCCATCGGATCGAGCCCACTGCAACTTGATTGAGCGCGTCAGCCGCGCGAGTTCCATTTGGCTTTCAGTATCCTCCATCGGATCGAGCCCACTGCAACCGGACGGCTCGCGGCAGATGGCGGCGGTCACGCCGCTCTTTCAGTATCCTCCATCGGATCGAGCCCACTGCAACGTCCGTTTTGGGAGGTATTACTTTCTACTTTATCCCTTTCAGTATCCTCCATCGGATCGAGCCCACTGCAACGCGAGTTGGAACGCGCGCTGGCGCGCGTGCTGGCCGACTTTCAGTATCCTCCATCGGATCGAGCCCACTGCAACCGATTATTCTGTTGTTAATGTGTGGGTATGAGAAACCACAACTCCGGCAGTATGTGTCCTCTTAATGCCCCATTTGTGGGATAAACACTCCACTTCTATTCTACCCCATAATCTCCTCAGTCGCAAATCGTCCGCTGCATAAAAACCCCGCCGATTTGCGACCACTCCCGCCCCAGCGCCGGTCTCCTTGCAGGGCGTTGCCGGGCGCTTTACCCCAGAGAACGCGGAGTTCGCAGAGGTGGGTAACGAATTTCGCCAGCCTCCCCTCCACTAATTCCCAACCCCCGCGGCCTCTGCGTGCTCCGCGGTTGAAAAAGTGACCGCTGCTTCCTCAACAGGGAGGACCAGCCGCCCCGACCCGCCTCTTCTAGAGGACGTCGTTACAGAAGCGGCGGAATTCGCAGACGCGGCACTTTCCCCGCCGCCGGGGCGCCTCCGGCATGCGCTCCCCCTCCACCATCTCCCGCATCGCCCGTACTGCCTCCCGTACCTCCTGCCGCAGTTCGTCCGTGATGAGAACCTCCGTCACCTGCCGGGAAAGCAGAGAAAGAATCAGCCCCCGCCGCACCGGCCTCCCCCAGGTCTCCTCCAGCATCATCCCATACGCCGCAATCTGCTGCCGGATGTGCCGCCCCGCCTCCCGCCGAGTCTGCTTGTACTCCACCGGGATCCGTTCGCCTCCCTCGCCACCCACTTCTATCACCAGGTCCACCCGCCCCCGCAGCCCCAGTTCGGCCGATTCCAGCCATACGTGATAGTGGCGTATCCCCTCCTCCAGGCCGTAGAGCGCCAGAGTGCGCCGCCGCTCCCGCGCCATCTCCTCATCGTGCGCTGCCCTCCCCTCCTCCATCTTGAACGTGACCGGCCGGATGAGCGGCAGGCAGTAGGTGTAAAAGACGATCCGCGGACAGTAACTGTACTGTTTCAGGTCGGTCACGACGAAGATTGTCCGATCACTCCTTTCCTCCATCCGTCTCCTGCACCACTTCCAGCCGCTGGGCCCAGTCCTTTTCACAAATGACAAACATCTGGATTTTCCCCTCCCGCTTCCCCAGCACCTTCCGCACTTTCCGCATCAGTTCTTCCTGATGGGTGCGCGTGAGGGTCCCCAGGAACGCCGAGTACTGAATCCGGTCCAGGCCGTAGTCCAGGCAGCAATCCGCTATGCGGGTTCGGGTGCGGTCATCGGAGATATCGTACACCACCAGGCAGCGCATCCCCCTCCTACCAGCGGGCGATGAAAGGTTTGTAAGTGGGACGGTCGCCCCGTACAAAGGTGGCGATGTGACGGGCCTGGCTTTGGATGATGACCCGCAGGGGCTGGCGCTTGCGTTCGTACCGCTCCGTCCCCTCCAGCCGCTCCAGGATTCTCTCGGCCACGGCCCGACGGCTCTTCTCCACCAGCCTCCCCCTCTCGTCCATCTCCAGCGCCGTCCCGCCCGTCGCCATGGCTACAATGGTGCGGTCCACGACCACCTGCCGGAATTCCTCTATCAGGTCAAAGACCAGGCTGGGCTTGCCCGGACGGTCGGCGTGGATGAAGCCGCCGTAGGGGTCCAGGCCGGCCAGGACGAGCGCCCGTTCCACCTGCCCGTAGAGGATGCCGTAGCCGTAGTTGAGGGCAGCGTTGATGGGATCGCGGCTGCCGCGAGTCCTCCGTCCGGGCCAGCCATATTCGGCAGGGATAAGCCACCCCAGCGCTTCCCAGTAGAGTTGCGCTGCCCGCCCCTCTACGGAGAGGACCTGCTCCCGCACCTCCGCTACCGATCCCCCTTCCAGTTCCCGGAGTTCCTGGATATGGTTCTGGATACGGTCGGCCTGTCGGCGCAGTTGGCGGTGCAGGGCGGGGTCGGTTTGGGCCCGGTATTTGGCGGTGTAGCGCAGGAAACCGGCCTGGTTGGCGATTTTGCCCTCGGCGAAGGCGCGCGCCAGGGCCACGCCCCGCCGGTCGGCGCCTGCCAGCAACTGCTCCCGCCGGGTGAGCACTGTGCCAGTGAGGCCGGCAGCGTAGAGCCCGGCGTAGGGGCGGCCCGCTTCGTCCAGAAAATAAATCGGGATGCCCGCCGTGCAGCAAGAGCGGATGGCGTCGGCCGAAAGGCTCACCCCCCGGCTGGTCACCAGGACCTGCTCCAGATGCAGGAGCGGCGCTTCGGCCAGGACCTCTTTGCCCTTCACCACCCGCAGCCGGCCCTGATGTTTGCCCAGGTACGCTCCGAACTGGTCTACGATCAGATGCGGAATGATCGCCATTGGTTACATCGCCTGCCCGATGCCGGGTGGGTTTTTCCGCACCTCCCCCCCGTACCCTCGCGCTTGTTTCGCCGGTGCTTCCATCGCGCCGAATGGTCGGCAGTGAGGGGGGGGTGGAGAAGATCACCGTCTGTTCTTACCCCGGCGCTGCTTTGGCTTGCCCTTGCCCTGCGGCTGTCCAGCCGATCTGCCACCGGATGGAGGCGTTCCTCCTTGTGGCTCCTCAATGTGGAATGGGTCGGGCAAAACCGGCCGCTCTTTGTACTCATTGGTTGGCTGAATGGTCATATACCTGGTGAGCGAACGATCCGGCCCCGGCCATTCCAGCATCTTGAGCAGCATCTTGATGCGCTCTACCTCTCTGAGCGATCTTGCCCCGCCCTTTTCCTGGGGATCCATTCTTTCCAGCACAAAGGTCTCAAAGGCGCAAACAAACCGCTGGATGTCGG
>CAKZOY010000584.1 GCA_937138275.1 uncultured Chloroflexota bacterium | reverse complement strand
GGAACTCGGAGAGCAGGCCACTGATTTGATGATCCTGGCGCGGGTGCTATTTCCATATGCCCCTCCCCCTTACCCCCTCCCCGTTGCAGGCGGACGGATCGTCCGCCCCTACGGCCGCACGGGGAGGTAAGGGCAAGGACAAGCCTTGCCCTTCCGGGGGTTTCGGGGCGGGCGGCCTTCGGCCGCCCGCCCCGAAACCCCTCTTTTTCTCCCTTCCCCCCCGCCGGAGGGTGCTGAAAAAGCTGCTTTTGGGGAACGAAAATACCAGGAAAGGATGAAAAATGCCCTGAAAGTGGAGCAAAACAACCATTTTTCCTGGTATCTTTGCGTGTTGGTAGTTTAAAGAAAGAGTTTCTCAGCACCCTCTAAAAGCCGCCGGTAAAAGAAGACCGGCACCCCGAAGGGTGCCGGTCCTCAAAAAGGGGAAGGGGGAACGGGTTACTGCTCCAGCGCCGCGATCAGCGCCGGCAGTACCTCTTTCGGGTCCGCCTCTATGCAGAGGTCGGCGACCTGGAAGATGGGGGCAGTGGGGTCGGGGTGGATGGCGAGGATGAAGTGGGCGTTTTCTACGGCGGCGTTGTGGAAGGTGTCGCCCCGAATCCCCACTGCCACGTAGACCTGCGGCGCAACGGTGACGCCCCGGATGTCCACGATCTGCTCAGGGCTGATCCAACCCGCGTCCCTTGCGCCGCGATCTCCCGCCACGCGGCCGCCCAATCGGGCAGCCAGTTGCTCCACCAGCGAGAAGTCCCCAGCCTGCCGCCCGGCCGCAACGACCACCGGCGCTTGCGAAAGCGGCACCGCCGGGGGCGTGAACTCCTCCGCCGGGCCCAGAACCCGCACCCTGGGCTCCGCCGGTTTCACCTCTACGCTCTTCGGTTCCCCTTTGCGGTACGGGTCCATAAAGGGCGCCGGGAAGGCGCCGGGCTCCACCGCCAGCACCTGCGGGCGGGCCTGCGGGCAGGCCATAATCTCGTAGTACTCGCCCCCGTAGATGGGGACGGACGCCTGAACGGTGCGGGTCGCCTCGTCCAGCGTCATCGCGACGACGTGCTCCAGAAGTCCGCCGCCCATCCGCTGGGCAATGCGCGGAGCCAGGGCCTGCCCCTGGGGAGTCGCACCGAAGATGATCACTTCCGGCTGTTCGGCCTGGAAGAGGTCGCTCAGCACTTCCAGGTAAGGCTCCACCGCGAAGGTCGCCAGCGAGGGGTCATCGGCCACGCGCACGCCGTCGGCCCCGGCCTGGTAGAGGGTGGGGGCCAGGCCGGAGACGCCGTCGCCCAGAAGGACGGCGTAGACGTAGGCGCCCAGGGACCCCGCCAGGTTGCGGGCCGCGCCGATCGCTTCCAGCGTCACCGGGGCGACCGCCCCATTCACCACGTCGGCAACGACCCAGATACCCCCGCCGCCCTCCGCCTCGGTAACCTCTTCCTGCTGGGCCATCAGTAAGTCCAGGAACGACGCATCCATAGCGTTTCCTCCATACTGCGTATTCCGTGTTGCGTACTCCGTATTCCGTCAGCGGGGCAGGCGCTTGCGCAGTGCTTCGGCGGCTGCCCGGGCCACTTCCTCCGGAGAGCCCGTAAGCCGGACGCCGCGCTCCCGCTCCGGCGGGAAGTCCTGTCCGCGCCGCTCCACCACCGGGGTGAGGGCGGCCTCTTCCACCAGGTCGGCGGCGGGCCATTGCTCCAGCGCCTGGGCGATCTCGCCTACGCCGCGGTAGATGTTGATCAACTGCGTGCCCCTGGGGTAGCGGGGCTTCAGCGCCCCGGGCAGCAGGGTGATGACGGCGGGAAGGTCCACCTCCACCTGCACATACCCGGCCCCGGCGTTGACGACGGCGCGCGCCGCCCCATCGGCCGTCTCCACGGCCCAGGCGTTCAGGACCTGGGGCCAGTTCAGCGCTTCGGCCAGACGGGGGCCCAACTGGCTCTGACCGGTGTCCATCGTGGTGGCGCCGGTGAGGATGAGGTCAGCGCCGCCCAGTTTGGCGATCGCGGCCACGAGTACTCGCGCCATCAGCGCCTCGTCGGCGCCCAGGGGGCCGCCAGTGAGGTAGATCGCCCGATCGGCGCCGGTCGCCAGCGCCTGACAGAGCACGTCGTCATCCGGCAGGAAGGTGCGGGGCAGGGCAACAACCTCCGCGCTCGCGGCGTCCTTGATGCGGAGCGCCGCCTCCAGGGCACAGCGGTCGGCAGGCTGGAGGATGTATTCTTCCCGGTTGATGAAAATCCGCCCGGCCCGCCGGTTCACGACAATCCCACGAGGGTCTAAAACTCGTCCAAGAACCACTGCAATTCTCATCCCTCACCTCCTACGGCCGGATGCGGACGCCGTATTCGCGGAAAATGTTGCTGGCGATGACAATGCGCTGGATTTCGTTGGTCCCCTCAAAGATTTCGGCGATGCGGGCATCCCGGAAGGCCCGTTCAATGTGGAAGTCCCGGGTGACGCCCAGGCCGCCGTAAATCTGCAGCGCCAGGTCAATGGCGCGCGAGGCGACCTCCGAGCCGTACATCTTGCACATCGCCGCCAGTTGGGTGAATTCCTGTCCGGTCTGACCGGTATCCACCATCCAGGCAACCCGGTAGACAAGGCTGCGCAGCGCCTCTATCTCGGTGGCGATGTTGGCGATGGCCCACTGGACGGACTGTTTGTGGGCCAGTTCCACGCCGAACTGCCTGCGGGTTTTGGCCCAGTAGACGGCCATTTCCAGCGCCGCCTGCGCGCCGCCCAGGCAGGCCGCCCCCAGCGTGAGCCGTCCCATGTCCAGGGACTTCATAAAGGTCACAAAGCCCTCACCCACTTTGCCCAGGACGTTCTCGTGGGGCACGCGCAGTTCTTCAAAGACCAGTTCGGCGGTACTGGTCCCCCGGATGCCCATCTTGTCCTCTTCCCGGGCCACTTTGAAGCCGGGCCAACTGGCTTCCACAATGAAGGCAGTGACGCCGCCGCGCGCGCCCAGCGCCGGATCGGTCACCGCCATCACGGTGACGATGTCGGCAAAGCCGCCATTGGTGATGTAGACCTTGCCCCCGTCCAGAATCCAGGAATCCCCCTCGCGGACGGCGCGGGTGCGGATGTTGGCGGCGTCGGAACCGGCGTTGGACTCGGTGAGGCCAAAGGCGGCGATTTTCTCGCCGCGGGCCAGCGGGGTCAGGTACTTGCGCTTCTGTTCGGGGTTCCCGTCCAGATGGATAGCCATCGCGCCGATGCCGATGTGGGCGCCCACGTTGGTGGCTGTGGACGTGCAGACGCGCCCCAGTTCCTCCATCAGGATGCAGTAGCCGGTCTCACCGGCGCCCATCCCGCCGTATTCCTGGGGGAAACAGACCCCCAGCAGGCCAATTTCGCCCAGTTTCCGCAGCGTCTCAAAGGGGATTTGATGTTTGCGGTCAATCTCGGCCGCCAGCGGGGCGACTTCGTTCTCGGCGAACTCCCGGACCAGTCGGCGCAGGGCCTGGTGTTCAGGGGAAAATGTGAAGTCCATCGTCCACCTCCTACGGCGCAATCGCCATATCTTTGGCGGCAAAGATCGCCTGGGCGACGCGGAAGGTATGCCACTCGGTGGGGCCGCCGATGATGCCCAGGACCCGCGCGTCGCGGTACTTGCGGGCCATGGGGTAGTCTTCCATAAAACCGTAGCCCCCCAGCACCTGGAGCATCCAGTTGGTGACGCTGCGGGCCATCCGGGCGGCGAAGGTCTTCACCAGCGAGGCGTCCACGGAGAAGTTCTCCCCCTGGTCCACCAGCCAGGCAGCCCGATAGACCAGGTAGCGCAGCGCCTCCGTCTCCGCGTGGGCATTGGCGATGTAGTTCTGGATGGCCTGCTTCTGACCGATGGGGACGCCGAACTGGACCCGTTCGGTGGCGTACTGGGCGGCGACGTCCACCGACGATTCGGCCAGCCCCAGCCCGATCGCGGCCAGGGCGATGGACATGCGGTCCTCTGCCCGCCGGGCGATCTTCTCCCCGTCGCCGGGAGCGCCCAGGCGGTTGGCCTGGGGGACGCGGCAGCCTTCCAGGTAGACGGTGTTGAAGTACGCCGACCGCAGGCCCAGGGTGGGCTCCCGGTAGCCGACGGTCAGGCCGGGGGCATCGCGCGGGACCAGATATGCGTCCATCCCCTGCGGCCCGCGAGCGAAGACCAGGAAGAGGCCGGCCTGTTCGCCGTTGGTCACCCAGGTCTTGACGCCGTCCAGGATGACCTCATCGCCGTCGTAGCGGGCGCGGGTCTCCAGAACTCGGGTATCGGTCCCGGCGTCCGGTTCGGTGAGGGCGAAGGCGCCGATCACTTCGCCCGCGGCCATCGGCGGGAGCCACTCCTCTTTCTGGGCGTCGGTGCCGAATTCCAGGATACTCATCGCCACCAGGCTGACGTGCGCGGCCACGGAGACGGCGAGGGACGCGCAGGCGGTTGCCAGGTTCTCCAGCAGCAGGACGTAACTGACGTGGTCCAGGGCCGCGCCGTAGCAGTCCTCCGGCAGCGTTGCCCCGAAGAAGCCCTGGTCCACCGCCTTGCGGACGATTTCCGGCGGCATCGTCTCGGCGTGGTCTATCTCGTCGGCGCGGGGGGCCAGTTCCTTGGCGGCGAAGTTCCGGAACATATCGCGGAACATGCGCTGCTCTTCGCTCAGGGCGAAGTCCATACCGCACCTCCGTTGTGGGTGTCTTTCTTGTGGAAAAAGCGACGAATTGCACGAATTACACGAATTTTTGCTTTTCGTGCAATTCGTTGCCAGGAATCAGCAGAGGGGCGCGGCCGGAAGGCCGCGCCCCGTCCGGATGCTATTTGTCCTTGAACTGCGCCTGTCGCTTCTCCAGGAAGGCGTTGATGCCCTCGCGGATGTCCTCGGTCTCGGCCAGGCTGACGAACTGCTCAGCCTCCACCCGCAGGCCCTCCTCAATGGGCAGGGCCAGGCCCTGGTCAATGGCGCGCAGCGCGGCGGTGATGGGGAATTTGGATTTGGAGACAATCTTGCGGGCCAGGTCGCGCGCCTCCTTGAGGACGGCGCCTGCGGGGACGACCTTGTTGACCAGGTTGAGGCGGTACGCTTCCTGGGCGGTGATCATATCACCGGTGAGGATCAGTTCCATCGCCTTGCCCTTACCGACGATGCGGGCCAGCCGCTGGGTGCCGCCCCAGCCGGGGATGATGCCCAGGTTGATCTCGGGCTGTCCCATGCGGGCCCGGTCAGAGCAGATGCGCATATGGCAGGCCATCGCCAGTTCCAGCCCGCCGCCCAGGCAGAAGCCGTTGATGGCGGCGATAATCGGCTTGGTGGCCCGTTCAATCTTCAGGAAGAGTTGTTGGCCCTTCTCAATGAACTCGCGGGATGCGGCGTAGTTCTCGCCGGGGTTATCCAGCAGCGCCTTGATCTCCGGGATATCCGCCCCGGCGACGAAGGCGTTGGTCCCCCCACCGGTGATGACGATGGCTTTGACCTCGTCGTTTGCCAGCAGTTCGTCAATCGCCTCGCTCAGTTCGTTCACCACCTGCCGGTTGAAGGAGTTGACCGGCGGATGGTCAATGGTGAGGGTGGCGATGCGGTCTTCAATTTCGGTTCGGACGTACTGCCAGTTGCCCATGGCGCTCCTTTTACTTACGTTTTACGTTTTACGCTTTACGCATATTCATGGAACCCCTTCCCGGTCTTCACACCCAGATGACCGGCGCGGACGCGCAGTTTCAGCGGGCGGGAAGGCAGGAAGCGGGGGCCCAGTTCCTGTGCCAGTTCCTCCAGTTTTGCCACGACCACGTCCAGGCCGATTTTATCGGCGATCGCCAGGGGACCGATGCGCTCGCCGCCGTAGGTCATACCGGTGCCGGCGACCATTGCCATGTCAATGTCGTTGACACTGGCGATGTGCTCCTGGACGCAGAGGGCCGCTTCGTTGATGAGCGGATACATCAGCCGCTCCGCTGAGAACCTGGTGCCGGTGGGGACGGCGCCCGATTCCTGCAGTTCCTTGATCATCCGGTAGACGACCTCGGACTCGCCGCCCGGATGGTCATAGAACCCGGCGCCGGTCTTCTCCCCCAGCCGTCCCGCGGCGACCAGTTTCTCAAAGAGGCGAGCCGGGCTCATCCGCTCGCCGTATTCGGAGTAGAGGTACTGCCCCACGTGGGCGCAGACGTCCAGCCCCAGCATATCCATCAGGGTGAACGGCCCCATCGGCATCCCCCACTCCACCACGGCCCGGTCAATCTCGGTGGCGGTAGCGGCCCCTTCCTCCAGTGCCTTGGTCGCCTCGTTCAGGTAGGGCATAAGGAGACGGTTGACCAGAAAGCCGGGGCACTCCTGGACGACGACGGGGATTTTGCGCAGACTCTCGGCGAACATCACCACGTCGTCCACCGTCTCCTGGCTGGTATCCAGGCCGGGGATGACCTCCACCAGTTTCATCACGCTGGCGGGGTTGAAGAAGTGCATGCCGACGACCTTGTGGGGGCGTTTTGTGGCCGCACCCATCTCGGAGATGGAGAGGGCAGAAGTATTACTGGCGAAGATCGTCTGTTCCGGGCAGACCTCATCCAGTTCCTGGAACACTTTCTTCTTGATGTCCATCCGTTCGGGGACGGCCTCAATGACGATGTCCACGTCCTCAAAGCCGTCGTAGGTGAGGGTGGGGATGATGAGGTCCATCTTGGCCTGCATCTCCCCGGCGCTCATCTTGCCCTTATCCACCCGGCGCTGGTAGATTTCGCGCGCCTTGGCCATGCCGCGATCCAGCATCGCCTGGTCAATGTCTTTGAGCACCACGGGCAGGCCGGAGAAACTGATCACCTGGGCGATCTCACCGCCCATCGTTCCAGCACCGACCACTGCTGCTTTGAAAATGTACATCTTGCCTCCTTTCCGTAACAGTTGAACTACGTACTACGGAATACGGAATACGCACTGCATACTGCGTATTGCGTAGTGCGTATTTGTGCCTAATCCATTGGGATGCGCTCCACGATGAGGCATCCGCCCTGACCGCCACCGACGCACATCGTGTCAATGCCGTAGCGCGCCTTGCGGCGATGGAGTTCGTTGGTGAGGGTGGCGACCAGTTTGGCCGCGGTGCAGCCGACGGGGTGGCCCAGCGCGATCGCACCGCCGTTGGGGTTGACCTTACTCCAATCCCAGTCAAAGCCCTGATCCTGCATCTCCTTGGCCACCGCCAGTACCTGGGCGGCGAAGGCCTCGTTCAGTTCAATGACGTCAATGTCTTCCAGTTTGAGGCCCGCCCGCTTCAGGGCTTTGGGCATCGCGAAGGCCGGGCCGATGCCCATATAGGCCGGGTCCACGGCGGCGTAGGCATAGGCGACGATGCGCGCCGTGGGCTTGAGGCCCAGTTGTGCCGCCTTCTCGGCCGTGCAGACAATCATGGCCGCGGCGCCGTCGGAGATGGGGCAGGCATTGGCCGGAGTGACGGTGCCTCCTTCCTTGAAGACGGTCGGATAGAGGGCAGCCTTCTGGACCGTGAGGCCGGGGTTGATGGTCTCGTCCTGGGTGATGACCTCCCTCGCCACTTCCTGCCCGGCGACCTTCTTGACGACCTCCACGGGGACGATTTCGTCGTTGAACTTCCCCATCCGCTGGGCCATAAACGCCTTCTTGTGGGACTGGACGGCATACTCGTCCTGTTCTTCCCGGGAGATGTTGTACTTCTCGGCCAGGTTCTCGGCGGTGCGGCCCATAATCTGCCCGCAGATGGGGTCGGTGAGGCCTTCCCAGAGGGCGTCGGTCAGTTCGGCGTGACGGAGTTTGTACCCCCAGCGGGCGCCCTTCAGGATGTACGGGATATTGCTCATACTCTCGGTCCCGCCGACCAGGTAGATTTCGCCGTCGCCGGCCTGGATGGCCTGGTAGGCCGAGGTGATGGCCTGCATCCCGGAGGCGCAGTTCCGCTGGACAGTGAAGGCGGGGACGTGAATGGGGACGCCAGCCATCAGAGCCGCGACCCGGCCGATATTTGCGGCATCGGAGGGCTGGCCGATGTTCGCCAGAATAACCTCATCCAGAATGCCCGGGTCTATGCCCGTGCGCTCCAGCACCGCCTTGAAGACGATGCAGGCCAGGTCCTGTGCCCGCAGGCTGCGGAGCGCGCCGCCGTGGGCTCCCACAGGCGTGCGCAAGGGACTGACAATCACCACGTCTTTCATCACATACCTCCTCAAAAGTTTGCGGATGCTGAAAGGTAACGGAGGGGAACTCCCTCCGGTCGGTCCTACGGGTTGTGAGCAGGACTCCGCATCCCGCGGAAGAGCGTCTCCATCGCCATCTGATACAGCGCCTCGGTGCTGACGCCCACCATATCCCGACGGAGGGGGTGGCTCATCAGGTCCAGGACGCCGTTCAGGGTGGCCCACATCACGGCCGCCGCCTGACGGGCGTCACAATGGGGGAATAGCCCTTCCGCTATCCCTTGCTCCATCGCGCGCACGACCAGGTTTAACCCTTCCAGACTGGCTTCCAGCACTTCCTGGTAAGTTTCAGGGGTGACCGTCTCCCGGAACCGTTCCCCGTTGACGGCCATCAGGACACGGAAATAGAGAGGTTCTTGTTGAAAAAAGCGGAAATACGCCCAACCCAGGCGACGAAGGCGTTCCAGGGCAGTTAGAGGACGATCGGGGGCGAAGGCCTCTTCCAGGTACTGATACAGAGAATCCAGGCCTTCTAACAACAGGTGGGCGAGGAGGGTTTCCTTGCTCTCAAAGTAAAGGTAGAGGGTGCCTTTGCTGAGTTCGGCGCGCTCGGCGACGTCGTCCATCGTGGCGCGGGAGAACCCTTTCTCCAGAAAGACCCTATGCGCAGCCTGGAGGATGGACTGACGGCGTTCTTCCTTTTCTCGTTCCCGCCGTGCCCGCGTCGTCAAAGCGCCGACACCCCCTCTACTAACTCTCGGTCATATACTGACCAAGAGTCATTATACACCAGAATGGGCCGGTTGTCAATAGGGAGCCGGAAATTTTAAGGTTTCCCGCGCCCGTGTAGATGTTGGGGAAAGGACTGGCGGCAAGGCCCTTCTGCTTCTCTTTTCCTCAAGGCGGGGTATAATAGAGAGCGTTTAGACCCATATCCTGCCGGTGGGTTGTCACCCTGCTTTTGCCTATGAGTCACCGAAACCGATACCGATTGCTGTTCGCCGCCCTTCTTGCGGGCATAGCCATCCTGACATCCTGTCGGAAATCCACGGAGGTTCCAGTGAGCGCCTATCCTGCTGAAACGCCTTCGCCCACCCGTGCAACTGTGCCCTTCTCCGTCATCCCCAAACCGGCCGAAGTGAACCTGAGCGGGGGGACGTTCCCCCTCACGGAGAGAACACAGGTTCTCGTGAACCCCGCCGATCCGGAGTTGCTGGCCATCGGCCAGTACCTGGCCGACCATCTTCGCCCGGCCACCGGTTACCCCTTCCCTGTGCAGGCGGCAACCGGCGCTCTACCGGAGGGCAGCATTCTCCTGACTCTATCCGATAGCGATCCATCTCTGGGAGAGGAAGGGTACGAGTTGGCCATCACCCCGAACGGGGTGAGACTATCCGCGCCGCATCCGGCCGGGCTGTTCTGGGGGGTTCAGACCATCCGCCAACTGCTCCCGCCGTCCATAGAATCCTCTGCGCCCCAGGACGGTCCCTGGACCCTGCCGACAGGCAGCATCCGGGACTGGCCGCGCTTTGCCTGGCGGGGGATGATGCTGGATGTCTCGCGCCACTTTTTTGGCCCCCAGGTCATCAAGCATCTGATAGACCTGCTGGCTTATTACAAAATGAATCGCCTGCACCTGCACCTCTCCGACGATCAGGGTTGGCGGATTATGATTCATTCGTGGCCGGACCTGGCCCGGATCGGGGGGAGCACCCAGGTCGGCGGAGGGCCAGGGGGATATTATTCCCAGGAGGAGTACGCCGATATCGTCGCCTACGCCCAGAACCGGTACATCACGGTGGTGCCCGAAATAGATATGCCGGGCCACACGAACGCTGCGCTGGCATCCTACGCGGAACTGAATTGCGACGGAGTTGCCCGCCCTCTCTATACAGGCACCGAGGTCGGTTTCAGTTCCCTCTGTCTGGATAAAGAGATCACCTACCGTTTTGTGGACGACGTGGTGCGGGAGATCGCCGCGCGGACGCCAGGGCCGTACTTCCACATCGGCGGCGACGAGGCAATGGCGACCCCGCAGTCCGACTACATCGCCTTTATAGAGCGGGTACAGGGCATTGTGCAATCTTATGGAAAACAGATGATCGGCTGGGAGGAGATCGGTCAGGCGAAATTGCTTCCCACTTCCATCGTCCAGTTGTGGCACAGCGCGGTGGCCCGCGAAGCGGTCCGGCAGGGAGCCCGAGTGATTATGTCCCCCGCAACTCGGGCCTATCTGGATATGAAGTACACACCGGAAACTCCTCTGGGGCTTCACTGGGCCGGCTACATAGAGGTCAAAGATGCCTACGACTGGGACCCGGCAACGCTGGTAGAGGGGATCGGGGAAAGCGATATTCTGGGAGTGGAGGCACCCCTCTGGACGGAGACCATCCAGACTGTGGCGGATATGGAGTGGATGGCATTCCCGCGGCTGATCGGCATTGCGGAGATCGGTTGGTCGCCTGCGGTGGGACGGGATTGGGAGGAATACCATCTGCGCCTGGGCCGTCATAGCCCGCGCCTTGCCGCAATGGGGGTGAACTTCTACCGCTCTCCTCAGGTGCCCTGGGAATAGATGCCCCACCCCTTTCCCATCACAGCGAATTGCTGCACAAGCCCTGAGCCAGCGCGCACTTGACATATCGCCCCACTTCACTATACTATTAAGTATATGCCTGCTATCGGGTTCCCATAGGGGGAGATTTCCCCGCGGAGTAGATGGACATCGCTACCCCCGGTTCTCCCCGCAAACAGGCGGGTCAGGCCACCCGCCAGAAAGAAAAGGAGGAAAATATGGCCGCCAGTATCTTTGATGCAGTGGTTCGCTTCTTTAAGGAGGACGATTGGCGCTTTGAGCAGTTGCCTGGGAAGCCCATCCTTCGCCTGGGCTTTCGCGGGGAGAACGGCACCTGGAACTGCTTCGCCCAGGCGCGCGAGGCGCAGCAGCAGTTCGTCTTCTACTCCATCCTGGACGTCAACGTTCCCCCGAACCGCCGTCAGGCGATGGCCGAATTCCTCACCCGCGCCAACTACGGCCTAGTCATCGGCAACTTTGAGATGGACTTCAACGACGGCGAAGTGCGCTACAAGACCAGCATTGACGTGGAAGGCGACCGCCTGACGTCGGCGCTGATCAAGCAGTTGGTGTACATCAATGTGTTGATGATGGACCGCTACCTGCCGGGGATTATGAGCGTCGCGTTCGGCAACGCCAACCCGGCCAAAGCGATTGCAGAAATTGAAGGCTGATTGTAATTGTTCAGCCAGCGGTTGAAACCGCCCAGGGGAGAGCACTTTGTGCCGGGCGACTGCCTACGCGGTCGCCGGGGCGGCATCCACGCAGGTGGACGCCCGGCTGCAAGCCCTTGAGGGGCGATTTCAATCGCTGAAGCCTGATTTTCGTCCGGAGGCATCCGCTCCGCTCTAAATGATCACCAGTCTGAAAAACGAACGGGTTCGCCTGGTGCGGGCGCTCCAGGAACGGCGACGCGTCCGCCAAAGGGAACGACGTTTTGTCGTAGAAGGCGTCCGCCTCTGCGAAGAGGTCGCCCGCGCCGGGATGCGCCCCCATTTTGTCCTCTACACCGCCACCATCCAGGAGGACCCGCGCGGCAGCGCGCTCCTGACCGTCTGGCAGCAGGCCGGCGTCTCCTGCGAAGAGGTCAGCGCGGAGGTGATGGCAGCCTGCGCCGATACCGAAACTCCCCAGGGGCTCCTTGCCGTCGTCCCGATCCCCGACCTTCCCTTGCCCCCCAATCCCGCGTTTCTCCTGATTCTGGACCGGTTGCGCGATCCGGGCAATCTGGGTACCATTCTGCGCACGGCGCTGGCGGCCGGGGTGGACGGCGTCGTTCTGGCACCGGGGACGGTGGACGCCACCAACCCCAAGGCGGTGCGCGCGGGGATGGGCGCTCACTTCCGCCTGCCCGTGGTCGCGATGGATTGGGACGAAATCGCCCGCACCGTGGCGGGGCGTCGGGTCTATCTGGCGGCGGCGCAGGGAGCCGTCCTCTATACCGATGTGGACTGGACGGGGCCGGTGGCGCTCATTGTCGGCGGAGAGGCAGAGGGCGCGGGGGAGCGCGCCCGCGCGCTGGCCGATGCGGAGGTCCCGATCCCCCTGGCAAGAGATGTGGAGTCCCTCAACGCGGCGGTCGCAGCGGCAGTGCTCCTCTTTGAGGCCGCCCGCCAGCGGCGGATCACGGCTGGATAGGAGAGGTTGATGAGCAACTTACGGATCATCCCCCTGGGAGGCCTGGGGGAAGTCGGCAAAAATATGATGGCCGTGGAGTACGGGGACGATGTCCTGGTGATAGACGCCGGCCTGATGTTCCCCGAGTCCGACATGTATGGGGTGGACTTCATCATCCCCGACTACGGTTACCTGCGGGACAAGAAGGAGCGAGTGCGGGCCATCGTCATCACCCATGGCCACGAAGACCACATCGGGGCGCTCCATTTCTTCCTGCGGGAGTTTCCGGTGCCCGTGTACGCTACCCGTCTGACCCGCGGGTTGATTGAGGTGAAACTGCGTCAGGCCCATCTGCTTCAGGAAGCGAAACTGCACACCATCGCCCCGGGGGACATCCTGCATATCGGCCCCTTCCAGGTGGAGCCGTTCCACGTCTGCCATTCCATTCCCGATACCGTGGGGTTGGGGATTATGACCCCCGAGGGCCTGATCGTCCACTCCAGCGACTTCAAATTTGATCACACGCCTGTGGACGGTCAGCCAACGGACTTCGCCAAACTGGCCGAGTTCGCCGGTCGGGGGGTGCTGGTGCTTCTGGCCGACAGCACCAATGCCACCGAACCAGGGACCACGCCCTCGGAGCAGGTTGTCACCCAGGCCCTGGATGACATTATGCGCCGGGCACAGGGACGGGTCATCATCGCCACCTTTGCCTCGCTCATCTCCCGCATCCAGCAGGCAATAGATGTGGCGGCCTACTACGGGCGGAAGGTCGCCATCGCCGGAGCGACGATGGTGGATAACATCAAAATGGCGATGCGGCTGGGATACCTGCGCATCCCCGAAGGGATGATGGTCAGCCTGGGGGAGATGGAATCCCTGCCCCCTTCCCGTTGCCTCATCCTGGCGACCGGGGTGCAGGGAGAACCGACCGCCGTCCTGAGCCGCCTGGCCCTGGGTCAGCATCCGTCGTTACAGGTACGGCCCGGCGATACCGTCGTCCTCTCTTCCCACACCATCCCCGGCAACGAGGAGATGATCCACCGGGTGATCAACCGTCTGTTTCAGAAAGGGGCCGACGTCGTGTACCATCCCCTGGCCCCCGTCCACGTCTCCGGGCACGCCAGCCAGGAAGAGCAGAAATTGCTGCTTAACATTCTCCGCCCGCGCAACTTCGTCCCCATCCACGGCGAACTGCGCCATCTCAAGCAACACGCAAAACTGGCGATGGAACTGGGCATGCCCCGGGAGCGGATCGCGGTCGTGGAGAACGGGTATGTGCTGGATTTTGAGGACGACCGCATCCGGATCGGGCCGCGGGTGCCCGGCGGCTACGTCTTCGTGGACGGGACGTGGGTGGGAGACGCGGTTGGGCCGGCGGTCATCCGGGACCGGGAGTCGCTGGCGATGGCGGGGGTGTGTGTCGCCGTCTTCCGGTATGACCCCCGGCGCGGGGCGCTCCTGGGCACTCCCCGCCTGACGGTGCGAGGGTTCGCCGCCCGCGATGTCGCGGAAGAGATCGTGGAGGGGGCGGTAGATGTGGTCCGCCAGACCGTCCAGGAGGTACGGGCAGGTACGCCGCCCGCGACGGTAGAACGGCAGGTCCAATCCGCCCTCTCCGAATTCTTCTATCAGCAGACGAAGAACCGTCCGGAAATTATCGTGATGGCGGTAGCGGAGTGAATTACAGATGGAGAGCGAAAATTCCCCTCAAGGAGACTCGTCGTCAAAACGGATTCTGATCGCGTACAAAGAGTTCCCTGCCCTGTCGGTGGGACATGCCGGTGGGCAGGGGGTCTTCCGGCTGATTCAGGCACTCCACCGGCGCGGCCATCAGGTGATACTGGTTGCCCGGTTGCGGCGGGAAGAGGCCCCGTTGGTGGAGGAGACCCGCCCCTTCTGTGAGCGCATCGTCACCGTACCCCACCATCAGGCCCTGAGCGGGCCGCTCCCCTGGCGAATATTCCGCAGTTATCTGGCCCTGCGCGGGGCGGTGGCGCGGACGCTCCGGGAGACCCGCCCCGACCTGATGCTGGTGGAGTTCACCCAGACGGCCGCGACGCTGCTGGGGGTCCGGCGTCC
>CAKZOY010000583.1 GCA_937138275.1 uncultured Chloroflexota bacterium | reverse complement strand
AAACCGCACAGAATCTGGGGCAACTGGGGAAAGTAGGCCGGTTCCTGGGAGTAGAAGACGTCCACATCGGCCTCCAGCGTCCGGCGGATGGCCTCCAGTCCGTAAAAGAGATGCCGGATGAACGACTCCCCGCTGACCGACATCGCCAGGGGTTGCCCGTAGGTGCCGTTGACAATTTCCAGCCGTCCCGCCCGGATCGCCTCCCGCATCTGTCCGACGGCCTCGGGGGCTTTCCGGGACATCTCCTCAAAAGTCCAGGCGTCCAGGTCCAGGACGACTTTGAAGCGGGGGTCGCGCAGGGCCCGTTCCACCGCCGGTCGCAAGCACAGGGGCCAGTTGTAAAGATACCAGAGGCCCCCGTCGGGGAGCGCCAGCCAGTCCCAGAAGACCACCCC
The DNA here is from genome assembly GCA_937138275.1 of uncultured Chloroflexota bacterium. GTDB lineage: Bacteria > Chloroflexota > Anaerolineae > B4-G1 > DUEL01 > SpSt-77. The sequence continues at coordinate 7,227 of CAKZOY010000583.1, read as the reverse complement.
GCCGTGGTAGCCGTCCACCAGAGCCAGGGGGCCGGCCGGGGCAGGGTGGGCAGGCGGCGCGGCGGCCTGACGGCGGTCCTCCTGCTCCAGGCGGCGACGCAGGAGATGGACCGCCGTCCGCACAATCCCCCGCAGGAGGAACCGGGGCATCCGGCGGGAGGTCAGAAGGGAGACCGCCGTATCGTAGATGTTCATATGGCCTCCTGGATTTGCTTCGGAGCGCGTTCGGGGTGGACGAACTGGAGGGCCACCAGCGCGGCCAGCAGGCAGAGGCCGGTCAGTACGAATACAGCCCGGTAGGTCTGGAAGATGTCTGCCAGAGCGCCCGCCAGCGCCGCAGAGATCAGGGCGGCCGATGAGGCGAAGAAGGTGTTGATGCCCCAGAACTCGCCGATGCGCTCCACCGGGACCAGTTCGGTCAGCAGGGGGTAGGAGAGGACGGTGTGGGCGGCGTTGCCGATGCCGATGATGACCAGCAGGATGGCGATTTCGGTCACGTTCCGGGCCAGGAGCGCCGCCAGCAGAGCGCTGACCCCGAAGAGCGCCAGGCCGATCCCCAACAGGCGCTTTCGGCTATAGCGGTCGCCCAGGATGCCCACCGGAATGGCACAGATGGCAGTGACCGCCAGCAGCAGGCCCGCCAGCAGTTGGGCCAGACTTTCGTCCACCCCGGCGATCTCGCGGCTGGCGAACAGTGTCAGGAAGGGGGTCGCCGCGTTGATACCGAACCAGAGCAGGAACTGGACGATGTAGAACTTGAACGCTTCCCGGTAGCGCGGGAGGGTGGCGATGTGTTCCCCCAATCGCAGGGGGCGGTACGCTTCCGTTTGGCGCGGGTGCTCCCGTATCGTCGCCGCGGTCACGGCGAACGCCAGCACCAGCCCGAGGGCGACGAACAGGAAACTGTAGGAGGGATTGATGCCCCAGAGGACCAGTCCGCTGATGAGGGCAAAGGCCAACTGGCCCACGGCGCCCAGCATCGTCGCGAGGCTGTTAATGGTCCCCCGCTGCTCCAGGGGGGTGATATCGGCCTGGAGTGCCATGTAGGGGTCGGCGCCTACGTTGAAGAGTACGGTCATCAGCAGGACGGTCGGAATGACCACGGCGAAGGGGGGGCGCAGCGCGCAGAGGAGGATCAGGACTGCCACGGCGGGCATCGCGGTGACGAAAAAGGGACGGCGTCGGCCCAGGCGGGTCCAGGTCCGGTCGCTCCAGACCCCGACCAGAGGCTGGATGATCGCTCCGGCAAAGGAGCGGGTGTTCGCCAGGATGCCGATGAGCGCGTCGCTGGCGGTATAAGTGCGGAGGTAGAGGGGGAGCGAAAAGTTCGCGAAGGCGTAAAAGAACCCCATGCCCAGGCTGGCTACGCTGTAGAGGAGCATGGTGAGGATGGAAATTCTGGGTTTTTCGGCAGTTGACATCTCTGCTCCTTGGTACGATATGGGGTTCCGGGCGGCCCCTCCGGTCGCCCAGAACCTCTTCCCGAATCACCCGGGCCAGCGGGCCCGGTAGGTATCCACCATCGCGTCGGCGACGCTCCAGCGGGGCTCCCAGCCCAGCATCTGCTGCGCCCGGGTGATGTCAAAGACGTAGTCGGCGACGGCGATCTCCAGATGCTCCGGCTCCAGCGGCGCTTTCCCGAAGGGGCGCAGCAGGCCCACTGCCAGCCGGGCCAGCCACTCCGGGATCAGCCGCACCGTGGAGGCCGACCCGACCCGCGCGACGACCTGCTCCACCAACTCCCGGATGGGCGGCACGTCGGCGGCGCCGATGTTGAAGGCCCGGCCCACCGCGGCGGGGTGTTCGGCTGCCCGCAGGCAGGCGTCCACCACGTCGTCGGCGTGGACGAACTGGAAGCGGTTCTGCCCCTTGCCGATGAGCATCACCGGCTGACCGTCGTGGATGGACTGGAGCAGGCCCACCAGGAACGGCTCGTCCAGGCCCGGCCCCACAATCGTCGGCGGGCGGAGGATGGCGACTTCCAGCCCCTGTGCCACCGCCTCCATGCAGAGCGCCTCGGCGGCGATTTTGTTGTGCGCGTACTCCCCCAGCGGGGCGAAGGGCGCGTCCTCCGGGCAGGGGACGACCTTCGGGACGCCGTAGACCTCCGCGCTGGAGAGGAAGACGACGCGCCGGGCCCTGGCTGCCCGCGCGCCCTCCAGCACGTGGCGGGTCCCCTCCACGTTGACGGCCTGCATAGTGGCGCGGTCGGCCCGGCGCTGGGGGATCAGCGCGGCCAGGTGGTGGACGACCTCCATCCCCGCGCAGGCCCGCCGCACGGCGTCGGCGTCCCGCACATCGGCGATGACCCACTCCACGTCGGCTTCGGCGTCGTCGGGCCGGCGCAGGTCCAGCGCCCGCACCCGCTCGCCCCGGGCCCACAACGCGCGCACCAGATACCGCCCCAGGAATCCCGCCGCGCCGGTGACCAGATGTCCGCTCATATTCCCACCTCCCCTGGTATCGTGAGCAGTCAGAAAATAAACCGCAGAGACGCGGAGGGCGCAGAGAGGCACAGAGGTGACGAGATTCTTCGTGCCCCTTGTGCCGTCCTTTTTGCCCTTTGTGGTGAGTCAGGAAAAACCGCAGAGACGCGGAGGGCGCAGAGTTATCTTCTGTGTGCTTCCGTGTGCTTCTGTGGCCTCTCTTCTACCACCGCGCTTTGGTGTAGATGGGCTCCTGGCGCGGCTGGGTCGCCAGCGTGGTGACGTACCATTCGTAGACCTGGTTGTACTGGGCCAGTTTCTGGGGGTCCAGCCGGACGCCCAGGCCCGGCCCCTCGGGCACCCGAATGGCGCCGTCTTCGTACGGGAGCGGGCCCCCCTCAATCACATCGTCCCCCAGATAGTGGTAATGGACGTCGGGTGCGTGGTGGATGCTGGGGAGCGCCGCGGCCAGGTGCAGCACCGCCGCCAGGGAGACGCCAAACTCGGTGCCGGAATGCATCCCCATATCCAGCCCGAAGGTTTCGCAGAGCCGGGCCAGTTCCTTCGTCGCCCGCAGGCCGCCGTACCAGTGGGGGTCGGCCAGGACGACGTCCACGGCGTCCATCCGCACCGCCGGGCCGATGTCCTCATAGCCGAAACAGGCCATATTGGAAGCCAGCGGCATCCAGGGGGCCATCCGCTTCAGTTTCGCCATCCCCTCCAGGCCCCACACCGGGTCTTCCAGATACTCCAGGTTGCAGTCGGCCAGGCGGCGGGCGATGCGCACCGCCGTCGTCAGCGCCCAGGAACTGTTGGGGTCCAGGCGGACGGGGACGTCCGGGAAGCGCTGGCGCATGTGCTCCACGGTACGGGCCTCCACGTCGGGCGGATAGACTCCCCCCTTGAATTTGATGGCCCGACAGCCGCGCCCCTCCACCAGTTCGGCGCACTTTTCTATGATGCGGGCGTTCGCCTCCTCCCAGGGGGGCATCTCCAGCGCGCCGCCGGGGCTTTCGTAGAAGACGTAGGCGGAGACCGGCACCCGGTCGCGCATCTTCCCGCCCAGCAGGTCGCAGACCGGCCGCCCGATCGCCTGTCCCTGGATATCCAGACAGGCGAACTCAATGGCCGCGTAGGCGTTGATCAGGTTGGGGCCGAACATGCGCACGTAGAAGGGGTTGGAGACCTTCCAGCGCAGCCGTTCCAGGTGGAAGGGGTCTTCGCCGACGATGAGCACCTTGCAGGCGCGCAGGACCTCCTCTATCTGCCGCCCGCTGGGGGTCAGCGTGGTCTCCCCCAGCCCGACCAGCCCCTCATCGGTGACCACCTGGATGATGACCCGACCGAAGCCCGGGTGGACGCCCCAGGCATGCAGCAGGGGCGTCTGAAGGGGGATGGCGACCGGCGTGACGATCAGGTCGGCAATTTTCATCGCCCACCCCCGTCAGAAACGGCCGTACTTCAGGAAGACGTTGAGGGGATGCTCGCCCGCGCGCAGTTCCTCCCAGATTTTCCGTTCGGTCTCCATGACCTTCTCCGCGGCCAGGAGCACCTCCACAGCCAGGCTCTGGGGGACGACGACCCCGCCGTTGGTGTCCCCAATCACCCAGTCGCCGGGGTGAATCTGGACGTCGCCGATGCGGATGGGGATGTTGATCTCCACGTACCGCCAACGGCCGCGGATGTCGGCGGGGGTCTTGTAGCGGGCGAAGACGGGGAAGTCCAGTTCTATGATGGCTTCCACGTCCCGCACGCCGCCGTCAATGACGGCCCCCCCGCAGCCCTTGGCCTTGGTGGTCGTGCTGATCATCTCCCCCCAGTGGGCGGTGCCGGGGTCTTGAGACGTGTCGTAGACGACTACCTGCCCGGGCTGAAGGGTAGCGTAGGCCTCTACCGCCACCTGAAGGTACTCGTCCTTGTGGATAACGGTCGGCGTCCCTTTGATCGTCAGCGCCGGCCCGGCGACCCGCATCCCTGGCGCGATGGCCTGAATCTGGGGCGGGAGAATCTGGTGGAAGAGCCCCTTCTGGTCCAGAATGTCGGCGACGGCGGGGGTGCGCACCTGCTTGTAGCGGGCAATCATTTCGTCCAGCGAGATTGGTTCCTGGCTCATCGGTACCTCCTTTCAAAATTGCGTTTTACGCCTTACGTTTTACGTTTTACGTATCGCGTATTCCGTATTCCGTCCTCACAATTCCCAGACCTCTCCAGGGTTCAGGATTTTCATCCCCAGTCCCTCGGTCTGGAGCGAGGCGGCCCATTCCGAGAGGGCGGTCGCTACCTGGGCGGCGTTGTCCATTGTGACGCGCAGGCCCGCGGCGCGGTCCAGCCACTTCCCCGCGCAGTGCAGGTGAATCGGCACCGTCCAGCGGGGACGGACTTCCCGGGCCAGCGCCGCCACGTCCGGCAGCGACATCCCGTCGTCCCCCATCCGCGGGTAGTGGGCACAGGCGGCCTGGACCAGCGCCACGTCCAGAGGGAATCGCCGCAAATCCTCTACCAGGGCGGGCATCCGACGGGTATCGCCGCTGAAGTAGAGGGTCTGGCTACCGGTCAGGACAAGCCCCACGGCGTCGGCAGCCAGGGGATGCCCGGCGCAGACGGCGTGGACGGTCACCGGCCCCAGCGCGATGGATTCCCCCCGCTTCAGGGCGACGACCTCCCGTACTCCGGCCCGCCGGGCCCGCCGGGCGGCCTTCTCGGAACCGACCACCGCGCACCCCGTGCGGCGGGCGAAGTCCAGCGAGACCTCGTCCAGATGGTCCAGGTGGTCATGGGAGACCAGCAGGGCATCCACCGGGCCGAGGTCGTCGGGGGTCAGCGCCGGGGGCACCGCGCGGGGCGCCAGAAGACGCTCCAGATAGCCGCGCGGCCCGAACCACGGGTCGGTCAGGAAGACCCGACCGTCCAGTTCTATCCGCACCGTCATGTGCCCAACCATCGTGATGCGCATCGCTATCCTCCTACCGACGGGGTTCCCACGCCCGGCGAATCCACTCCAGCACCTGGCGCACCCGTTGGGTGATGGCGTCCCAGTCCCCCGCCTCCACCCACTCCCGGCGGATGAGGTCGGAACCGACCCCAACGCCCGCCGCGCCAGCCTGGACCCATGCGGTGATACTCTCCTGGGTGGCCTGGATGCCGGTGGGCATCAATTTTGACCACGGGCACGGCCCCAGTACCGCCCGGATGAAGTCGGGCCCGCCCACGCTGGCGGGGAATACCTTGACAATCTCCGCGCCCAGTTCCTCCGCCGCCGAGATTTCGGTAGGGGTGCTGCATCCGGGGATGTAGGCCACCTTGCGGCGGTTGCAGAGACGGGCGACCTCTTCGTTGAGCGTCGGGCCGACGATGAAGTTGGCGCCGCAGGCGATGTAGAGGGCCGCGGTGGGTGCGTCCACCACCGTGCCTGCCCCCAGGATGACCCCGGGCAGTTCCCGGGCGGCCCACTGGGCCAGTTCCCGGAAGACGTCGGGGGCGAAGTCGCCGCGGTTGGTGAACTCCACCGCGCGGGCGCCGCCGTCCCAGCAGGCGTGCACAATCCGGCGGGCCACTTCCCTGTCGGGGTGGTAGAAAATGGGGACCAGTCCGGTATCCAGGATGGTGGTCAGGACGTGCAATCGGTCAAAACGGGCCATTTGTGCTCCCTTCCCGCGCCCGATCAGCGCAGGATGTGCCCGGCCTGCTCTCCCCGCATCAGCCGCTCCACCTCGGCGACGGTGACCTGGTTCACGTCGCCGAAGATGGTGTGCTTCAGGCATGCCGCCGCGACAGCGAATTCCAGCGCCCGCTGAAGGTCCGTTCGGTCGGTGAGCAGGCCGTAGATGACCCCAGCCACAAACGCGTCGCCCGTGCCGACGCGGTCCACGATGAAAGGGATGTCGTAGACCGGGGCGACGTAGAAATCCCCCCCGTCCCAGAGCACCCCCGACCAGGTGTTGTGGGTGGCGGAAAGGGCGCCGCGCAGGGTGAAGGCAATCGTCCGCAGTTTCGGGAAACGTTCGGCAAGGGCCTTGCAGACCCTGTGGCAACGGTCCGCGGCATCTTCGTTCTCGGGCTCCCGGAGACCGAACATTTGTTCTACATTTTCCTCATTGCCGAAGAGGACGTCGCAGTACCCCACCAGTTCCGGCATCACCTCCCCGGCCGACCGTCCCCATTTCCAGAGCGTCGCCCGGTAGTTGAGGTCGCAGGAGATGGTGAGCCCCGAGGCGCGGGCTACTTGCAGTGCCTCCTGGCAGACGTCGGCGGCGTTGGCCGAGAGGGCCGGGGTGATCCCGCTCCAGTGGAACCAGCGGGCGTCGGCGAAGACGGCGGGCCAGTCTACCATCCCCCGGGCGAGGGTGGCGAAGGATGAATGCTGCCGGTCGTAGATGACTTTGCCGCCCCGCTGCGCCGCGCCGACTTCCAGGAAGTAGAGGCCCAACCGGTCGCCGCCCCAGACGACGTGTTCCAGGCCCACGCCGAACTGGCGCAGGAACTGGGCGCAGGCCTGGCCCAGGTCGTTATCGGGCAGCCGGGTGACGTGCTCTACCGGCACGCCCCACTGGGCCAGCGCGACGGCGACGTTGGCCTCGCTCCCGCCGAAGGTCAGGTCCAGGGTGCGGGCCTGGGTCAGGCGCAGGAACCCCGGCGGCGAGAGCCGCATCATCACTTCGCCGAAGGTGACCACTTTATCGGGCATCGGGCCTCCAAAAAAATTTCAGCTTCCGGCCGAAAGAGGTCCCCTGGTGAGCCGAAAGAGATTGGGCCCCCACCCCCCTGCCCCCCTCCCCGTTGAGGGCGGACGGATCGTCCGCCC
>CAKZOY010000582.1 GCA_937138275.1 uncultured Chloroflexota bacterium | reverse complement strand
AACGTCCTGCCGGATGCCGCGGTAGTGCTGGAGCCTGGTCGCCCGGTGGGCCAGACTTTTGTCGCCCGGCACGGGGGGCTGAGCGGGGTAGAGGTCTGGCTGGCGGCGGAACCGGGAACTCAGGGGGAAATTCTCTTCCATCTGCGTAGCGAACCGGGAAGCGCCGAAGACCTGGCAAACAGCACAGTCTCCATCAGTGAGGGTTCGGCGCGGGGGTTTTACCGTTTCTCCTTCCAGCCCTTCCGGACTCCCACAGTCATTACTATTACGCGTTTCTGGAACTCTCCGGCCAGGGACGGTTGGTCGTCGGTGCGGGGCCGGGGGACGCGTATCTGGACGGGGCGCTGTACCGTGACCATGAACCGCTGGATGCCCAGATGGCGTTTCGGCTGGTTTATGACCCCCGCTGGCTGGTAGTGGACCTGCTGAAGGCGTCGCTGGCGGGGCTCGGGTTATTGAGCGTAGCGGCATTCTTTTATCTGGTGCCGGGCTATGCTCTCCTGGCCTACCTTTGGCAGGGCGAATCCTTCCCTTGGCCTGCCCGCATGGGGGTCGCTGCAGGGCTGAGTCTCGCCCTCTACCCGCTGCTTTTCCTCTGGACGGACCTGGTCGGGCTGCATCTGGGGCCGTTATACGCCTGGATCCCGGCGATCGGAGGGCTGGCGGCGCTGGCCTGGCGCTACCGGCGCTGGCGCCCCCGACAGGGATGGGACGGCCTGCACCGCTGGGTCCGCTCCGATACCTTCTGGCCCGACCTGGCCTTTATGGTTGTGCTGGCTCTCGTTTTCGCCGTCCGGCTGCTGGTCGTCCGCGGACTGGCTGCCCCGATGTGGGGGGATTCCTACCAGCATACCCTGATCGCCCAGTTACTGATAGATAACCGCGGACTTTTTGGTTCCTGGGAGCCGTATGTGCCTTACCGTAGTTTGACAACCCATTTCGGCTTTCCCGCAACGGTCGCAGTCTTCTCCTGGGCAACCGGGATGGGGAGCGTGCAGGCTACGCTCCTGGTTGGGCAAATCCTCAACGGTCTGGCCGTCCTTACCCTTTATCCCCTAACATTGCGCATTGCCGATCAGAATCGCTGGGCCGGTGTAGGGGCTGTGCTGGTCGCCAGTCTTCTCTCTCCGATCCCTGCCTACTACGTCAACTGGGGGCGGTACGCGCAACTGGCGGGCCAGGCCATCTTGCCCGTGGCGCTGTGGCTGCTGTGGGAACTGGTCCGAAAAGACGAATTGGGGAAAATCATCCTGCTTTCCGGTGTGGTGATATCGGGGATGTCCCTCGCTTACTATCGGATGGTCTTTTACTATGTACCTTTCGTTCTGGCCTGGCTCATCGGTTGGGGGCTGCCTCAATGGAAAGGAAACCTTCGCCAGTGGCTGAGGATCGGGGCCCGTCTGGCACTGGTTGCTGGAATCTCTCTGGTCTTATTCCTGCCCTGGGGGCGGCAGGTCGCCGGGGGACGCCTCGCAACGGCGCTGGAAGCGGGGGTCATCAGCAGTTCACCTGCGGAGCAGGTTTGGGCCGACTATCAGGTGTGGCGCAATATTACCTTCTTCGTACCGGTGCTGCTCTTACTGCTGTCCTTTGCTGCGCTGGTCTGGAGTCTGTTGCAACAACGGTGGGCTGTGGCAGCAATTGGCCTGTGGGTGCTGGGGCTGTCTTTGCTGGTAGCGGGACGGTTGATCCGTCTCCCCGGCGCCAATATGATGCAAAACTTTGCTATCCTGATTGCCCTCTATATCCCGGCTGCGCTGCTGGTGGGGTGGCTGGTTGGACGGATATCCCAGGGAATTATGGGATGGGTAAGTAAGGCCGGACCAGGGGCGGTGGGCGCAATGCTGGCTATCGCGGCTTTCTGGGGGGCCCTCGGTCAGTTAAGAATTGTGAACCCCTCCTTTGTGATGGTGACCCGTCCAGACTTTCGGGCGATGGCCTGGATTCGTCAGCATACCCCACCGGATGGGCGGTTTCTGGTGGAAGGGTTTCGGATTTACGGGGGACGTTCAGCCGTAGGCGCGGATGCCGGATGGTGGATACCGCTTTTAGCGGGGCGGGAGAATACTATGCCGCCTCAATATGCTCTCCTTAACGAGGAACCGTCCGATGCGGGATACACGCAAAGGGTTGTGAACCTGGTTGCGCATCTGGAAACTCATTCCCCTGTCTCGCCGGAAGGGATAAAAGCGCTCTGCGATTGGGGGATCACCCAATTTACATCGGCCAGGGGCAGGGACGAGTCGGGGCGGGCGCAATGCAGTTGTTCTCTCCAGACGCACTGGCTGATAGTTCCGCCTTCCGCGCAGTTTACCGTCAGGACCGGGTGGCGGTCTTTGCGCTGGATCCCCAGGCCTGCGGGGCAAGCGCCCGATGAGTGACCGGAATGCTTTCGGAAAGGGGCTTTTGCTCTGGCTTGTCCTTAGCGGCACTCTGGCTCTTGGGGGGCAAGGGCTCTGGCTGGCCGGAGGCTCCGATTTCTCGTGGAGAGGGCTGGCAGTCCAGTGGGGGTTTATCGCCTTCGTGTTGCTTGGGGGCTGGTGGGCACAGCCTTATCCGATCACGAGGACGCGCTCTATTTGGCCCTGGTGGGGTCTGCTGATTGCAGGAGCGGGAGCGGGGGCTGGAGCAGTATATGCGGCGAGGGGGGCTACCTGGTGCTTTTTCATGGAACAGACCTTGACTTTTGAGTGGATCTGGAGTACGCTAGCG
>CAKZOY010000581.1 GCA_937138275.1 uncultured Chloroflexota bacterium | reverse complement strand
GCCGCCCCCACAACCCCACACCCCACCCCTTTCCCACACAGGGCGAATTACTGCGCAAGCCCATTACGGGGCAATGCTTGCCAATCCGGGTATTCTGGAGTATCCTTGACAATACAACGAGATGGGGCGGCGGATTCGTCTGGACCATTTGCTGATGGAACGGGGCCTGGTTGCCAGCCGCACGGAGGCCCAGCGGTTGATCCGGGCGGGGGAGGTACTGGTCGCCGGGCAGATGGTGGACCAGCCCGGTGCTCCTGTCCCGCCCGACGCGCCGATCGCGCTGACCGCGCGGCCGCGCTTCGTCAGCCGGGGCGGGGAGAAACTGGAAGCGGCGCTGGTCGGATTCGGGATAGACGTCCGCGGGCAGGTCGCGGCCGACGTGGGCGCCTCCACCGGCGGCTTCACCGATTGTCTCCTGCAGCGCGGGGCCGCCCGTGTCTACGCCATAGACGTGGGCTACGGGCAACTGGATTGGCAACTGCGCCAGGACCCCCGGGTGGTGGTGATGGAGCGAACCAACGCTCGCTATCTGGAACAACTCCCGGAGAAAGTCCACCTGGTTACCATAGATGTCTCCTTCATTTCTCTGCGACTGATCCTGCCTCAAGCGGTCAAATGGATGCACCCCCAGGGACAGGTGATTGCGCTGGTCAAGCCGCAGTTTGAGGCCGGTCGGCGGGATGTGGGGAAGGGCGGAGTGGTCCGCGACCCCGCGGTTCACCGCCGGGTGATAGAGGAGGTGACGCGGGCCGCGGCCAGCCTGGGCCTGACGCTGCGCGGGCTGATGGTCTCCCCGCTCCTGGGTCCGGCGGGCAACCGGGAGTTCCTGGGATGGTGGAGCACATCTTCATTTCATCAGGAGGAGTAAATGGAAAGCATCGTCTATTTTGCCTCGGCGAGGGCAACCCGCTGGGACTATCAGCACAGTCTGGTGGCGCGTCTGGAGCGGTTGCTGGAACGGTTGGACCTGGGTAGTCGGATAGAGAAAAACGAGTACGTTGCCATCAAGACCCATTTCGGGTCGGACGGGGCGCACCGGATCGTGCGGCCGATCTTTCTGCGCAAGGTGGCGGACGCCGTCAAGGCCGTCGGCGGGAAGCCTTTCGTCTGCGATACGGTGCGGATCAACGGATGGGATTATCTGGAGGTCGCCAACCAGAACGGGATCAATCCCCAGTCGGTGGGGTGCCCGGTGATCCTGGCGGATGGTCTTTTCGGGTGCGATAGCATAGAAGTGGAGTCCGGCCCCATACTGGGTTCCATCCGCATCGCCTCGGCCATCTACGACGCGCCGGCGATGATCGTCGTCTCCCACTGTAAGGGACATATTGAGGCCGGGTACGGGGGAGCGATCAAGAACCTGGCGATGGGCGGTGTGGCGGGCCGCCACCGCAGCGGGGACTGGCGGCAGGCGCGTGGGCATCTCCACGCCGCGGGGCCGGAGTCCACACTGGAGCGGTACCCGGAACTGTGCATTATGTGCCTGCAGTGCCTGCATATCTGCCCCACCGGGGCGATTTCGGAGGCGGACGGAGTGCTGGTGGTGGACGACAGGAAATGCTGGCGCTGTGGGCGGTGTGAGCGGGTCTGCCCTCAAGACGCCATCCGGTTGCAGAAACGAGGGCAGGACGAGTTTCACGCCGCGCTGGCCGAGGCCGCGCGGGCCGTCCTCTCCACCTTCCAGCCGGGCAAGGTGGTCTTTCTGAACTTCGCCCTGGAAGTGCAGCCGGAGTGCGATTGTATGCCGATGGCCGATACGCCGCTGGTGCAGGACCAGGGGATTTTCGGTGGAGACGACGTCGTTGCCGTGGAGCAGGCGACGCTGGACGCCATCAACAACGCCCAGCCGCTCCCCCAATCCGCCGCCGCCGACCGGGGGGTTTCCCCCGGACAGCGCGTGCTGGCCGAGACGCTGGGGGTGGACGGTCAGTTGCACATAGATGCGGCCGCAGGGATGGGAATGGGACGAAAGGGATATCGGCTGATGGAAGTGGAATAGTGGGGGCTCCCTGGTCAAGTCACTGGGAACCCGGCGTTTTCGGCGGTAAAATATGGAGCACACGCCGCAGGCTGACCACTACGCGGTATAGGGCTTGCGCAGCAAATCCCTTTCAGGGAGCAGCGCGCCCGTGAAAAGGGGAAAGTGGGGTTTGTGGGGGCAGCGAAGTCGCCCCCACAAACCTCACTCCTACCTCTTTCCCATGCGGGGCGAATTGCTGGGCAAGCCCGCACAGGGCGCGAATTGTGGAATTCGCTAATCGGATTATAATTAGAACAGGTCTCCCGTTCGGCAGGTGAGACGGGATACAGGTTGGACCCAAGCCAGGGGGGCCGTCTCCTGGCCCTGCGGGAAAGCATCCCACCACAGCCAGCGATTATCCGATTCCAGGCAGGTTTATCCTGGCGGTTTCCGAAACGATCCGTGGCACAACGGAGGGGAGGGACCATGGCCCGCATTCTGGTAGTGGACGACAATGCAGATTTGCTCCAGATGATCCGGACTTTGTTAGAGCAGCGGGGCGGTCATGAAGTAATCCTGAGCGCCGACGGCGAGGATGGCCTGGCGAAAGCCCGCGCTCACCCCCCGGACCTGGCGATCATAGACGTGATGATGCCCGGCATCAACGGGTACGAGGTCTGTCGGCAGTTGCGGCAGAACCCGGCGACCGCTCAGATTCCTATCATCATTCTTACCGCCCGCGGGCAGCCGGTAGACCGGGAAACCGCGCTGGCTGCGGGGGCCGATGATTATCTTGCCAAGCCGGTGACGATGGCGGAACTTCTGGAGCGGGTCAACCAGTGGCTGACTCAGAAGCATAGAGTTCCCGCAGCGGGCAAAACGGTGGCTGTCCTGGGGTTGCGAGGGGGTGTCGGAGTGACAACGGTTGCGGTCAATCTGGCCGTAACGCTGGCTCGTTCCTTCCCCAACCAGGTATGCCTGGTGGACCTCTCTCCTTCGTCCGGTCACGGAGCGCTCCAACTGGGCCTGCGCCCCGATCCCAATTGGGCCGCGCTGGCTCTTGTGCCTCCTGGCTCCACCTTAGCCTCCACCATCCGCAACTATCTACTTGTTCATCCTTCCAGTGTTCACCTGCTCGCTTCGCCTTTTGTCCCCATTGTGGGAGAAGGGCTGCGTCGGGAAATGGTGGTGGGAGTTCTGACCGCGTTGCAGGAGAATTTTCTGAATGTGATAGTGGACCTCCCTTCGGTTCTCACGGAGGGGGCTATGGCGGTACTGGAGAACACTACAGCGATTCTTCTGGTCACTACTGCCGACCCATCAGCCCTGCAAACTACTATTGGGACTCTGCAAGCCCTGAAGTCCTTTGCCTCCCGGGTGTGGCTGATTCTGAACCAGACAACGCCGGGGCCACTCCCGCCTCTGGATACCCTCCAGCGAGCGCTCAAACATCCGGTTACCGAGGTCATCCCTTTTGACCCGGAGCAGGTACGGGCGCTATCCCGAGGCAATCCGCTGGCCCTGACCGCTCCCAACTCTCCCCTGGCGCGATCTATCGCACAACTGTCCACTAAACTGGGGATTCTGGAGGAAACGGCTGGGCGGTAGCCGAAATCGGAGGGGAGTTAGGGGGCATGTGCGTCATTTAAGATTCCGGCGACTGGAAGTCGCCCCTGGGGGGCCTTCAGCCGATGGTCGGCCTTCGCCGACCGTTTTCCTGTAGGGATGCCCCTTGTGGGCATCTTTTGTGGAGATGCCCCTTGTGGGCATCCCGAAGCCGCGGGTTTCAACCCGACGGCTATACCAGAACAGCGTTGATCCCCCACCTGAAGTTGACGCATATGAGTTAGGGGGGCACGGGCACAACCCGACCCGTCATCACCAGGCACATACAGCCCAGAAGGGCAACGTTCAGAAACAGCAACAGCGCCAGTACAAAGCGCTGCCACGGCGACAGTCCGCCGATAACCCCCATCAGACCCGCGGAGGGCCGTTTCTGTCTGCCAGGACGTTCCTCCGGCTCTTCCTCCAGCAGGCTTCGGAATGAGGCCGTCTCTTCTTCATCCTCAGCCGTGGGCAACCATCGTCTACGATCCAGCAGGTCATCCATCTCTGGCAACTCCTCTCAATAGATGCAGGCCCCGCAACGGCCGTCCCCTCTGGGGAAAAGGTCAGCCTACCCGTACCCGCCATCCCTCCTGCATATAAATCTCATCCCGGGGCAGCCCCTGTTCATCCCAGAGGTGTCCGTTCCACTCCCAGAACTGACGGCGGGAGATGCCGTAGCGTTTACAGATTCCCCAGATCGTGTCGTTGACGGTCGTGACGTGAAAGCGGGCCGTCGCTGTGGGAGGTTCTTCCGGAGGGGCAGGAGTTCCAGCGGGAGACGGCGCCGGTGGTGGAAGGGGAGCCACCGACGGTCCGAGCGACGCCAGAATCGGCCACAGTTCCCGGTCTATACTACCAACCTCATAGATGCTCAGGAAGGGTGGGTCGTGGGCAGCCAGGGCCTGGACCCATTTCAGGAACTCCGGCGCACCGGGTCGCCATATCACCTTCTCGTCTCTGCCAAGGGCGAGGACCGGATAGATCGGCGGCATATCGCCCCATTCCTTTGCCCAGCGAGTGTACTCCCCATACGCCCACTTATCCACCACCGTCCTGGGGGTTCGCTGCTGGGTTACAGTACACCAGGGCATAAACCCGCCGCGACAGAACGGGTTCATCTCCCGGTAGGGGATTTCCGGATGCTGCCAGATGTTCGGGAAGGATACGTAGAAGAGGCGCTCCGGATCACCGCCGTCGGCCAGGATTTGGCGCCCGAGGGTGGCGGCTGCGACGGTCTTCCCGCCCGCGGATTCCCCAACTTCCAGGACCACCCCTTCGTACCCGATCCGCAGGGATTTCAGCACAACCTCTGCTTCGGCGAGAGGGTGCTCCAGAGAGAGGGGAATCCAGGCCAGTGCGGTCAGTCCGGCCTCACGAGCGCGATGAAGGACGTATCGGGCCGTCTCCACAAAGAGCATGCCGCGTATGCCGACGCGGTAGAGGAGATGGGTGGCGCCGATCCCGGATGCCATCTCCACAGCCCTATCCAGGTCTCCCGAGAACGGTAGCCAGAGCCCCTTGCCCCGAAGGGTCTGCGGGCGCGCTTCCAGTATCCCGCCCATCTGCCACCTAACGTTCCAGGGTCATCGGCATTACAACATACGTGAAATCATCCCCACCGACCGGCCGGATCACGCCCGGGTTGGAGTGGGAGATAATGTCTATCATCACCTGGGGGGAGTTGATAGCCGAAAGAGCGTCCAGGATGAATTTTACGTTGAAGGCGATCTCCACTTCCTCTCCCTCCACCGCCGCGTCCAGTTCGGTCACGTCGCTTCCGGTCTCGGCGGATGTGGCCGAAACGATCAGACGCCCCGGCTCCAG
Source organism: uncultured Chloroflexota bacterium (assembly GCA_937138275.1). Classification (GTDB taxonomy): domain Bacteria; phylum Chloroflexota; class Anaerolineae; order B4-G1; family DUEL01; genus SpSt-77. The sequence continues at coordinate 1,159 of CAKZOY010000581.1, read as the reverse complement.
GTCCGCCCCCGGATGGATGTGCAGGACAAGGGTGTTGGTGTTATCCCGGGCGAAAATATGGGCCGTCTGGCAGGCCTTCAGCAGTTCCGCCGTCCCGGCGATCAGCCGGGTATTTCGGTCGCGGGGGATCAGTTGCTGGTAATCCGGAAAATTGCCCGGAATCAGTTGGGAGGACATCACCACCTCCTGGACGGGCGCATCCGTGGGGGGTTGAATCTGGAAGAGGATGCGGTTCCCATCGGGAGCGAAGGTAATCCGGACCGGCGGGCGTTCTTCCCGACCTCGGGCGAATTCCCCGCAGATGCGGGCCCACTCCACCATTGTCCGGGCGGGGACAATGATGCTAAAGGGGGCCGGGAGGGGGGAAGTTTCAGGCAACGGAATCCGGCGAACCGCCAGACGATAGCCGTCGGCCGCGGCCAGGGTGAGGGAGGGGCCTCTGGCACCGCTCCCCTCTTCCAGACGGAAATGGATGCCCGTCAGGGTGGGCCGCGCCTCGTCGGTGGCTGCCGCGAACGCCACCTGGCTGATGGCGGTGCGCAGGATTTCCGAATCCAGAGAGACGTGCACGGGTGTTGGTCCCGCTCCCTCTTCCGGAACAGGGATTGGGGGAAATTCCAGAGCGTCCAGCCCCTTGATATTGGCGTCGCTCCGTCCACAACGGACGTTGAGGGTCATTGTGCGCACTTCCCGGCGCAGGTCTACTCGGTCCGGTGGAAGGGCGTTGATCAGGTCAATGATCGTTCGGGCCGGCACAGCGATTGCCCCTTCTTCCTCTACCCGTCCCCCGATCCAGCAATGGATGCCCATTTCCAGATTGGTGGAAGAGAGGCGAATCCGCCCTTCATCGGTGGCGATCAGAATGTGGCTCAGAATGGGAAGGGTGGAACGGGCGGATACGGCGCGCCCAGCGATACTTAATCCCCGAGCCAGATTGTCTTGCAGGCAGGAAATCTTCATCGGCACTCCTCCTCCGGGCGAAATTCCGTATAGAAGTATACCCCACTATCCGATAACCGTCAATCGGGCTGGAATGCAGGCTCTGTGCCTATATGTGCCCTCCGCGCCTCTGGTCTGAAAATAAACTGCGGTTCGGCTCGTGGGTGGTCACTCCGATAGGTAGTGATAAACCTGATCGTCCAATTCTATGCCGGTTTCA
>CAKZOY010000580.1 GCA_937138275.1 uncultured Chloroflexota bacterium | reverse complement strand
CCTGCTGCCATCTCCTCCAGCAACCTCCGGGTGCGCTCCTTGGTGCCCATCTCCTGCTCCCCCACCGGTCCCACGCAGGCCGGGCAGCCGTCGGCGCAGGGGCAGGTCCGCACTCGCTCCAGTGCCGCTTCCAGCAGGGAAAGCCCCTCCCGCGCGCCTGCCGTCAGCAACTCGTAGAGGCGGGCCGAAAGCCCCGCCCCGCCGGGCACCCGGTCGTAGAGGGTGACCCGCGGGTAGCCCGTGACCGGGGCGCGGGATTCCACAACCGCTTCCAGATCCCCCGGCGCGCAGAGGACGTACAGCGGTGACAGGTGGCGCAGGAGATACGCCAGGCCGGAGAGCGCGCTGCGCGCCCCGCGCGCCCGCTCCGCCCGCCGATGACAGGCCCCGCAGAGCGTGATCAGGTTCTCCAGCCGGTTCGCCAGCAGGTAGAGGTCGTTCACCCCGGGCACGTAGCCGAAACTGGCGAAGGGGACCCGGTGGTGGACCTCCAGCGGGTGCCCCTCCCGCTCCGGCACCCCGCAATGGCAACAGCGGTATCCGTCCCGGGCCAGCGCGGCCGCCCGCTGCGCGGGCCAGTTCGGGCCGTAGTCCGTGGGCGGGCGGATCACCCCTTCCTCCTGCAACCGCTCCACCAGCGCCGAACCCAGGTCCAGCCAGACCCCCACCGTCTCCATCCGCTGCTGGGGCAGGTCCACCTCCCCCCAGCCCAGCACCTCGTGGGTGTAGCGGCGGATTTGTCGGTAACCGGTGACGCGGCTGGTGACCTCCACCGTCCCCAAAGAGACCTCCCAGCCCTCCATCGCCCGTCCCTCCGCCGTCTCCAGGACCTGGATTTCGGTGGTGGCGCTGGCGCGGGTGTAGTAGTCCACCTCCTCCGTCCGCACCCGCGCCAACCCCTTCTCCCAGTCCAGCGACTCCACGATGTACGTCTCCGCCTCGTGGATGTAGACCGCGCCCGGATAGACCAGCAGGGGCGCGCTGGCCCGGTCTATCTCCCCGACCACCTGCGGCGGGTCCGCTCCGACGTCCTGGATGACCACGACGTCGGGGGTGCCGGTGCGCAGGTTGACGGCGCGCGTCGGCTCGCCCTCGCCAATCCAGATGTACCGACCGTTGGAGCGGTGCAGGTCGCCGACCTCTTCCAGCAGACGGAGCCACCTCTCCACGTCCGCCAGTCGGCCGAAGGATTCGCCCGGCTCAAAGGGCAACTCGTAGGCGGCGCAGGCCAGATGGTCGGTCAGGATGGCGGGGTTATCGGGGTTCAGGTAGGCCTCCTCCACCGGTCGCCCGAAGAGGAAGTCCGGATGGGCCGCCAGGTACTGGTCCAGAGGCGACGGTCCGGCGATAAGGACGACGACGGACGCCCCGGCGCGGCGTCCGGCCCGCCCGGCCTGCTGCCAGGTGCTGGCGACGGAGCCGGGGTATCCGACCATCACGCAGGCTGCCATCTGCCCGATGTCCACGCCCAGTTCCAGCGCGTTGGTGGCGACGACGGCCCGTACTGTCCCTTCCCGCAGACCCTGCTCAATCTCCCGCCGCAACGAGGGCAGATACCCGCCCCGGTAGCCCCGCACGGCCTCCGGCGACCGCCCCCATAAGGGGGCCTGGTCCCGCAGATACCCCAGCAGGACTTCCGTCGTCAGCCGGGAGCGGGCGAAGAAGACGGTTTGCAGGTCGGCTTGGAGAAGGTGGGCTGCCAGGTCCAGGGCCGAGAGGACCGGCGACCGCCGGATACCCAGGTCGGCGTCCAGGAGCGGCGGGTTGTAGATGAGGAAATGTTTCTCCCCCCGCGGTGCGCCGTCGTCCTGGACGGGGTAAACAGCCTCCTCCAGCAGCCGTTCGGCCAGGTGGCGCGGGTTGGCGACGGTGGCGGACGCGCAGAGGAAGCGGGGCTGGGCCCCGTAGAAGCGGCAGACCCGGCCCAGCCGCCGCAGGACGTTGGCGACGTGGCTTCCGAAGACCCCCCGGTAGATGTGGAGTTCGTCCAGCACGACCCAGCGCAGGCCGGAGAAGAAGCGGGCCCAGCGGGTGTGGTAGGGGAGAATGCCCAGGTGGAGCATATCGGGGTTGGTGACCACAAGGCGCGCCTTCTGGCGGATGGCGGCCCGCTGGCTGGTGGGGGTGTCGCCGTCGTAGGGGGCGATGGGGACCTCCGGGGAGAGGGGCGCGGTGAGCGCCTTCAGCGCGGCGATCTGATCGTGGGCCAGCGCTTTGGTCGGGAAGAGGTAGAGGGCGGTGGCGTTGGGGTCGTGGAGCAGTGTCTGCAGGACGGGCAGGTGGATGGCGAGGGACTTACCCGACGCGGCACCGGTCGCCAGGACGACGTTACGGCCCGATAGCGCTGCCTCCATCGCCTCGGCCTGGTGGGTGTACGGGGCCTCCACGCCCGTCCCCCGCGCTGCGGCGATCAGGCGCGCGTCCAGCGCAGCGGGCCAGGGGGCGGTGCGCGCCGGGCGCGCCGGCAACCGCTCCCAGACCGTCACGCATCGCATCCAATCGGGGTCCGCCCGCAGGCGGGTCAGCAAGGCCAGTATCGGATCCACGGTCGTGAAGACGTGAGGACGTGAAACGTAAAGCGTAAAGCGTAAAACGTAAAACGTAAAAATTTAAAAATTACGTTTTGCGCTTTACGTTTTTACGTTTTACGTTCCACCGCCTCCCGCGCCAGGTCCAGGTATTCCCGGCGCACCAGTTCCTGCTCCTGCACACCGAAGATTTGCAGGAGTTCGCCGATGAGGTCCGCCTTTCGCTCCGCGTCCTGCGCCGACCAGGTGCGGCTCTTCAGTTCCAGGAAGAAGCCGGGGAGTTCCGGATGAGTCACCCGATCCAGGTTGACGGCGAAATCGGTGCCGCCGAAGCGGATGTGGTAGCGGCGGCGCTCCTTGTGGACCTCCAGTTCGTCCGCTGGCTTGAAGTACTCCCGATAGAAGCGCAAACTGCGGTTGGCAGGAGCATCAAAGCGGGAGCGGGAAAGCAGGATGGAGTGGGGGAATTCCCGCTCTTTGGCGTCGGTCGTCAGAGTGAGGCGGTAGCGGACGTCCGTGACCTCTCCCGCTTCGTCCAGCATCTCCTCTTCCCGGTAGCGCAGCCGGCTGCGGTCGGAGTCGTCAAAGAGGAAGTAGGTGTCGTACTGCCGCCGCCGGGAAGACTTGACGATGGGGAGTTCTCCGCCGGAAAGCACCGTCAGGACTCCGGCATCATCGGCGAGGCGGACCTTGACCTGCACTTCAAAAGTCCTCTCCCGGGCCACTCCGCTGATCGCCACCAGTTTGCTCAGGATGCTCTCCTCCCGAACGCGCAGGAAGTGGTCAATCTTGCGGGCCATCTCTGCTGCCTGTGCCCGCAGGGCCTCCGGATCCACCGTCATCAGGACCCGATCCCGCATCAGCCAGCGGCCGTCGCAGAGGACATGGCGGACGTCGTGCCCTTTGGCGGCGTAGACGAGGAGCGAGTAGATGCTATCGGGGTCGCGGTGGAAGCGAGGGGTCAGGTGGAGGTCGTCTAAATGGACAATGGCGATATCGGCCCGTTTGCCGACCTCCAGCGAGCCGGTCAGATGGGCGATGTGGAGGGCGCGAGCGCCCATAATCGTCGCCATTGCCAGGGCCTGACGAGCAGGCAGGGCGGTGGGGTCGCCGGTGACGCCCTTCGCCAGCAGGGCCGCCAGGCGCATCTCCTCAAACATATCCAGGTCGTTGTTGCTGGCGGGGCCGTCGGTGCCGATGCCGACGTTCAGCCCCAGCGCCAGCATCCGGGCGACGGGCGCTATACCGCTGGCGAGTTTCAGGTTGCTGGTGGGATTGTGAGCCACCCCCGTCCCATGGTGCAGCAGGGTGTGCATTTCCCCTTCGTCCAGGTGGACGCAGTGGACGGCGGTCGTCTTCGCCTCTAATATCCCCTGCTTTTTCACCCACGGGATGATGGGCATCCCGTACTCGGCCCGATGGTCCTGCACCTCCTGGGCGGTCTCGGAGATATGGATGTGGATGGGGACGTCGTAGGCCAGCGCCAGGCGTGCGCACTCCTGGAGCATCTCGGCGGTGGCGGTGTAGGCGGCGTGGGGCCCCAGGGCGGGGACGATGAGATGGTGGCCCCGCCAGCGCCCGATGAAGTCCTGGGCCAGGCGCAGCCCGTCGTCGTAACTGGTCGCGTCGGGGGTGGGGAATTTCAGGACGGATTGGGCGCAGACGGCCCGCATGCCGACCTGGGCGGTGGCGTCGGCGACGGCCTCTTCGTAGTAGTACATATCGCCGAAGCAGGTGACTCCGGTGCGGATCATCTCGGCGCAAGCCAGTTGGGTGCCCAGCCAGCAGAAATCGGGGCGGACGAATTCCCGCTCCACCGGCATCATATAGCCGATAAGCCAGACGTCCAGCCGCAGGTCATCGGCCAGGCCGCGCACCAGCGTCATCGGGGCGTGGGTGTGGGCGTTGATGAGGCCGGGGATGATGGCGTGGTCGGAGCAATCCACCACTTCGCGCGCCGTCCACTCCCGGGCGACCTCTTCGGCCGGTCCGACGGCGACGATGGCCCCGTCCCGGATCGCCACCGCGCCCGGCTCCCAGATGTCGTATCGGTCGTTCATCGTGACCACAGTCCCGCCGGTGAGGATCAGGTCTGCTGTTTCCATCGCTCCCTCCTGTGGGGGATTATAGACCCGAAGTGGGGGATGGGCAAACACGAAATACGCAACACGCAGCACGCAGTACGCAACACGCAACATGCACTACGTGCTACGTATTCCGTTTTCCGTATTGCGTATTGCGTGTCGCCGGGCCAGTTCCTGCTCCACGTCCGCCCAGTCCAGACCGCGCGCGGCCAGCAGGACCAGCAGATGGTAGGTCAGGTCGGCGATTTCTGCAATGAGGCGATCGTTCCCCTCTCCCTTCGCTGCCAGAATGACCTCCATCGCCTCTTCCCCCACCTTCTTCAGGATTTCGTTTTCCCCGGCCTCCATCAGGCGCACGGTGTACGAACCGGGGCGGGGGTTCTGCTTCCGGTCCAGGATGACGGTGAACAGTTCATCCAGAATCACGCTCATTCGTCCAGCCTCCGGTAAAAGCAGGACAGGTGCCCGGTATGGCAGGCGGGCCCCTCCGGCTCCACTTTCAGGAGCAGGGTGTCGCCATCGCAGTCTATCCAGATTTCGCGGACGTGCAGGAAATTGCCGGACGTGGCCCCTTTGTGCCACAGTTCCCGACGGCTTCGGCTCCAGAAGTGGGCCTGGCGCGTCTCCAGGGTGCAGCGGAGCGCCTCCTCGTTCATCCACGCCACCATCAGGACGTCTCCGGTGGTAGCGTCCTGGGCGACGGCCGGGATCAGACCATCGGCATTCCAGCGAATCTCTTCTATCCGCATTCCTCCCTCCGTACCGGAATCCCCCTTTCAGCCAGGTATCGCTTCAGGTCCTGGATGGAGAGGGTCCGTTCGTGGAAGAGCGACGCGGCCAGAGCCGCGTCGGCCCGGCCCTCGGTCAGCACGGCGGCGAAGTGCTCCGGCGCGCCGGCCCCGCCGCTGGCGATGACCGGCACGGGCACCGCCTCGGCAACAGCGCGGGTGAGGGGGATGTCGTAGCCGTTCTGGGTGCCGTCGGCGTCCATACTGGTGAGCAGCACCTCTCCGGCCCCCCGCTCTACGGCCTCCACCGCCCAGGCGACGGCGTCCAGGCCGGTCGGGCGGCGGCCGCCATGCGTGTACACCTCCCAGCGAGGAGGGTCGTCGCTGGCGCGGCGGGCGTCAATGGCGATCAGAATGCACTGACTGCCGAAGCGCATCGCCGCTTCCGTCAGGAGCGACGGATTCTCCACGGCCGCCGTATTGATGCTGACTTTGTCCGCGCCGGCCAGAAGCAGGGCCCGGATGTCCTCCACGCTCCGTATCCCGCCGCCCACGGTGAAGGGCATAAAGACCTGTTCCGCCACCCGGCGGACCACATCCACCATCGTTGCCCGGCCCTCTGGTGAGGCAGTGATGTCCAGAAAGACCAGTTCGTCGGCTCCTTCGGCGTCGTAGAAGCGGGCGTGCTCCACCGGGTCGCCCATATCCCGCAGATTGACGAAGTGGACGCCTTTGACCACGCGCCCGTTACGCACATCCAGGCAGGGGATGATTCGCCTCGCCAGCATATATCTTTTCTCCGATTGATTTGACTACAGGGGCAGGTTTCAAACCTGCCCCTACTCCCATCGGGGGCTGTTCGTAATGCGCCCCGGAGCGCAGCGGAGTGGCGTTCCACCTGTTCGTAGTGCGCCACGAAGCG
>CAKZOY010000579.1 GCA_937138275.1 uncultured Chloroflexota bacterium | reverse complement strand
GTGCGGCTGGCAGTGGCGATGGAGGAGGCCAGCGATCCGGAGTACAACCCCCTGCTGCTGGGATACCTTGTCCACTACGGTCAGTTCCCCCAGCCGACGGGGTTGCGGCCCACGGCGTTTCTCCTCCCGCCCCGGCAACTGGAAACCATTGGTGAATGGCTCCAGTGGCCCTTATCGGCGGATGACGTCACCGTCAAACGGGCAGCAGTGGAGGCCTACCCCTCCCAGATCCGGGTTCTGGGCCGCTTGCTGCACAGTTTCATCCGCCAGAACGAACTGTTTATACCGGTGGACTCTGCCATCTCCCTGGAGGGGGTGGATGGGGCGCTGGTATATGACCCGCAGGAAATCTGGAGAATCGGAGGGGACGGGGGATTCGCATCCGTTGCGGACCCGGTGAAGGACAGCGTAATCCGCTGGGTGGCGGGCGGGGCAGACATTGCCCATCTGGCGCTGCTACGGACCGGGGATTCCCTCTGGGTGGGGGTGGAGATGCGGGGGCGCCCTGCCGTTACTTACGACTATCGGCTCTATGTGCGCGCGATCTCTTCGGATGGGGAATCCCCAACATGGATGGGCCGCTGGGGGCAGAAGAGACGGGGAGACGTCTCGCGGCACGGGCGTTTCCTGTGGTACCGGGTGGACCTGGAGGCACTGGGGAATCCCGCATGGGTCGCGCTGACGGCGGAGACCCGAGAGGAAGGCGTGCTGGATTTTACCGCCTGGTATTTGCTGCGGTTAGAATAGACGCTGCAATAGGCCGCGAAGTCGCCTCTCTGCCTACCCCTCTACTACCTTCACCGCCCCCGGCCCCAGCAGGTCGGCCAGTTTCTCCCCCAGTTCGTCGCAATAGCGGGTGGAGTGGTTGGGGAATTCCAGCAGGACTTCCCCGTTGCCCGGTGGACCGCCCACCAGTCGGAAGGTGAACCGGTCCTCCCCCGGGTAGGCCGTCAACACCTCGTGGACGGCGGAGAGGAGGCGAAAGTCCCGCTCATTATCCCCGCTGCGGTGGATGGTCACCTGGACGGTGCGGCCGGCTGTTGGGGACGGGCCCGAAGTCGGCGCGGTTGTCGGAGGAGGGTAGGGGGATGGGCGGTATTCGGCCGCGGGCTCTCCCACCATCGTTGCCCCGTTGGGGCGCGGGCGGGCGACCTCATCCGGTCGCTTGACCCACTGGCAGATCAAAGTGGGGGGCTCCCTATGGGCATCCACCTTCCCGCAGACGACCACGATCTGGTCCAGTCGCCACTTCTCCCGGCTTTCTGCCCATGTCCGCGGGAAGACCACCACATCGCAGGCCCCGGTGAGGTCCTCCAGGGTGACAAAGGCCATATCCTTGCCGTCGCGGGTCTTGTGCGGGCGGACCCGTCGGACCAGACCGGCGAGGGTGACCACTGCCTCGTGTCGCTCCTCGTGGAGTTGCCCTGCGTAGGCGTTGACCACATCTCCCAGTTCTTGCATCGCGCGGGTGAGCGGGTGCTCCGAGAGGTACACCCCCATCAGGTCCTTCTCCCATTCCAGGACCTCCCGATACGGGGGCTCCGGGGCCGGGGGCAGGCCGATGAAGAGGCTTTCGTCGTCCCGTAACTGTACCCCGGTGGCCTCGCCGAAGAGACTGAGTTGCCCGATCTCCCGCGCCTGGTGGGTACGGGCACTGAGGTCCATCATCCGGTCTATCGCCGAGAGTAGGCGCGCCCGCGGGCCGAATTCTTCCATCGCCCCGGCCCGGATCAGACTCTCCAGCGCCCGCCGGTTGACCAGCCGCAGGTCCACCCGACGGCAGAAGTCCGCCAGGTCGGAGAAGGGACGGTCTTCCCGGGCGGAGACAATCGCCATCACCGGTCCGTCGCCGACGTTTTTGACCGCGCCCAGTCCGAAACGGATGGCGTTCCCCTCTATCGTGAAGGCCAGGTCGGAGCGGTTGACGCTGGGCGGCAGGACCTCTATCCCCATCCGGCGGCACTCGGTGACCAGCACGCCGACCTTCTCGGTGTTGTGCCGCTCCACCGTCAGCAGGGCGGTCATATACTCCAGCGGGTAGTGGGCCTTCAGGTACGCCGTCTGGCAGGTGACCATCGCGTAGCCAGCGGCGTGGGCGCGGTTGAAGCCGTAGCGGGCGAAGAACTCTATGTCGTCAAAAATCCCCTCGGCGACCTCACGGGCGATGCCCTGGGCCTGGCACCCCTGGACGAACTGATTGCGGTGGGCCAGCAGCGCCTCTTTCTTCTTCTTCCCGACGGCCTTGCGGATGGTATCCGCCTCGCCGGGCTCGTACCCCGCCAGGTCGGTGGCGATGCGGATAATCTGCTCCTGGTAGACGATGATGCCATAGGTCTCGTCCAGGATGAGGGCGAGAGCCGGATGGCGGTATTCTACCTTCTCCTCGCCGTGCATCCGCCGGATGTAGGTGGGGATGTACTCCATCGGGCCGGGGCGGTAGAGGGCCAGCGCGGCGACGATGTGCTGATAGTCGGTGGGGCGCATCTCGGTGAGCACCCGCCGGAAGCCCGCCCCTTCCACCTGGAACACTCCCATCACGTCGCCGCTGGAGAGCAACTGGTAAATTTTCGGGTCGTCCAGCGGGATGGAGTCCAGGTCCAGTTCCACTCTATGCCGCTGGCGGATCAGGTCACAGGCCGTCCGCATCACCGTGAGGGTGCTCAGCCCCAGAAAGTCCACCTTGAGCAGGCCGATGGCTTCCAGGTCTTCCATCGGCCACTGGGTGACGGCGCTGAGAATGACCTCTCCCTCGGCCGTCTCGCCGTTCTCCCCATTCTCCTCCGCTCCTCCGCTCCTCCGCTCCCCCGCTCCTCCGCTTTTCCGCTCTCCCGTTCCCTTCTCGGTAGTGGGGCGATGGAGGGGGCAGTATTCCACCAGCGGAGCGTCGGCGATGACGACCCCGGCGGCGTGGGTGGAGGCGTGACGGGCCACCCCTTCCAGTTGCATTGCCGTATCCAGCAGTTGACGCACATAAGGAGTGGTCTCGTAGAGTTTACGGAGTTCCTCCACCTGCTCCAATGCCTCGGCGATGGAGACCGGTTTGCCGGGGATGCTGGGGATCAGTTTGGCAATGCGGTCCACTTCGGAGAGGGGGATGTCCATCACCCGGCCCACGTCCCGCACTGCTGCCCGGGCCCCCATCGTCCCGAAGGTGATAATCTGGGCGACGTTCTCCTGTCCGTACTTCTGGACGGCGTACTCAATCATCTCTGCCCGCCGGTCGTCGGGAAAATCCAGGTCAATGTCGGGCATGGAGATACGGCCGGGGTTCAGGAAGCGCTCAAAGATGAGGTGGTTGCTCAGCGGGTCCACCCGGGTGATCTCCAGCGCGTAGGCGACGATGGAGCCGCCTGCCGACCCGCGGGCGTTGTACCAGATATCCCGTTCCCGCGCCGCCCGGCAGAGGTCCCACACGATGAGGAAGTACGTATCAAACCCCATCTGATGGATGATGTTCAGTTCGTGCTCCAGGCGGGCGCGGATTTCGGGGTGATCGGCCCGGTCGCCGTAGCGGCGGCGCAGGCCCTCCTCGCAGAGAAGGCGCAGGTAGGATTCGGGGGTGTGTCCTTCAGGGACCTGGAACACCGGCAGGTGGAGTCGGCCGAATTCCAGTTCCACCTGGCACATCTCGGCGACGCGCAGCGTGTTGGTCAGCGCCTCCGGCACCTCGGCAAAGATCGCCGCCATCTCCTCGGCGGTGCGCATGTAGTAGGTGTCCCCCTCGTAGCGCATCCGGCTGGGGTCTTTCAGCGACTTGCCGGTGCCGATGGCCAGCAGAGTATCGTGGACGGGGGCCTGTTCACGGGTCAGATAATGGACGTCGTTGGTCGCGATCAGGGGCAGGCCGAACTCGCGCGCGAAGGCCAGCAAATGGCGGTTAACCTTGCGCAGGTCTTCCATATCGTGGTCCTGCAGTTCCAGGAAGAACCGGCCGGGGAAACGGTCAGCATACCAGGCAACGGTGGCCCGGGCCTCTTCCAGCCGCCCTTCAATGATGAGTCGGGGGATTTCCGACGACCCGCAGCCCGAGGTGACAATCAGCCCTTCGCCGTAGCGGGCCAGAGTTTCTTTGTCAATACGGGGTTTGTAGTAGTACCCCTCCAGCATCGCGATGGTCGCCAGGCGGAGGAGGTTCTTGTAGCCGGTTTGGGTCTGGGCCAGGAGGAGAAGATGGTAGGGCTTGCGGTCTTCGGTAGCGTTGCGCTCGTGCGACCGGCGCGGGGCCAGGTATGCCTCCATACCGATGATGGGCTTGATCCCCGCCTCCTGGGCGGCCTGATAGAACTCCACCACGCCGTAGAGGGCGCCGTGGTCGGTCAGGGCCAGCGCGGGCATGCCCAACTCGGCGGCCCGCTGCGCCAGCGCCTTTGGCAACGGAAGGCCGTCCAGCAGCGAATAGTGACTATGGACGTGAAGATGGACGAATTCGGGCATGTCACGTATTGCGTATTCCGTAATCCGTAATCACGAATCACGAATTAGCGCATGTTTCTCCGCATGGAGTTGCAGCACTTTTTCCTGGACCTCGGCGAGATACCGGCCGCGCAGGGGAAACCAGCGCAGGATGGCTGCGCCCAGGATCAGGGCCAGGCCCGGGATGGGGCCGATGAGCGCCCGGATGCCCAGGAGGGCACTGGCAGGCTGGTCCAGGTAGATTTGTCCCCCAAAGGCCTCGCGCGGGACGAAACCGGTCGTTTCTAAGACGAAGGGGATCAGCGCCAGCGCGACCGACTGGGCCGGTTTGGTCAGCAGCGCGTTAACGCCGAAGAAGGCGCCCTCCCGCCGCACGCCGGAGCGGAGTTCGTCCTCGTCGGCCACCTGGGCGAAGAGGACGTTGGTGAGCGTCTGCGGGCCGGCCAGTCCGAAACCGGCCACGACCAGACAGACCAGGATCAGCGGTTTGGGGACGACCGCGATCAGCGTCAGCGCGATTCCGGCGATCAGCAGGAGGGTCTGCTGTGCACCGGCAACACCCAACTTCCGGCGAAACCACGACGTCGCCGGGACACCCAGGAAGAGGGGGATGAAGACGCAGGCCAGAAGCAGGATGGCGTTCATCTGAAGGACGTAGTCCGCCAGATAGAAGAGCATCCCCACCACCAGCGCCTGCATCAGGATGGACATGAAGTTCTGGGAGACCAGGAGCAGGAAGGACCTGCTGGTGAAGGTGTAGCGGAGCGCTTCTTTCAGCGGTAGAGGCTGGTCTACCCGGTAGAATTCCGGGCGCTCTTTGACTTTCAGCGTGGTAGCGATGACCAGCAATGCGCTGACCACGCCCACGACCACCATAGAGACCTGGAGGGGCAGGAAAGACGGAGAGGTCCCGGCCTTCGGGCGGAACATCTCGGGGATGATGAACCCCAGGAGAAAGCCCAGAAGGCCGAAAAGGGACGCCGAAATCTGCAAGTGGTTCCGCTCGGCGTCCGACTCGCTCACTTCCGGCAGAAGGGCCGAGTAGACCAGACCGACGATGGTGTAGCAGGTGTCGTAAAGGAGCATCGTAACCAGCATCCACCAGAAGAGAGCCATCTGGCCGGCATGGGTCGGGGCAAGCCATACTAAAATAAAGGTCAGGCCCAGGAAAGGGGCCGTGAAGCGCATATAGGGAATACGCCGGCCCAGGCGGGAGCGGGTGCTGTCGGTGATATAGCCGAAGAGGGGATCGTTCAGGGCGTTCCAGATTGCGTAGACCGCCGAGGCGATCCCGATCCAGCGGGCCTGGAGGCCCAGGTAGTCCTGGTAGAAGATGGGGAGCAGGGCGCCGTAGGTCCCGGAGACCAGCGAGGTCCCCAGCGCGGCCAGTCCCCAGATGAACTTGTACCCAGTGCTCAGACGGACCGGTGCAAGGGTTTCGGTGGATGCGGAAGAGAGCATGGCCGACCTCCTTAGAATTGACCTTCCAGGTAGGCCCTGGTGCGCATTTGGCGAGGATTTCCGAATACTTCCTCGGCGGGACCGGCTTCCACCACTTCGCCCATATACAGGAAGACCACGTACGCCAGGCCGCGCGCCAGGCACAACCGCTGTTGCTGGCCAATGGAAAGGCGGGTCGCTGGCTGGTGCAGGCGATCCTTGACCTCTTCCCAGAGGCCCGCGCTCTCCAGATAGTGGCGCACCGCCTCATCCAGTTCGCGGCCCTTCTTGAGTTGATGAATGCGCAGGCCGTAGGCCACGTTTTCGTAGATGGACATCGGCAACGGATAAGGACGTTGCGCCAGCAGGCCGACTTTTTTGCGAATTTCGGTTACGTCCATGCCCGGCGCGTAAATGTCCTCGCCGTCAACCAGCACCTGGCCGAAGATGCGTGTCCCCTCCTGCAGTTCCAGAAAGCGATTGATGCTCTGCAACAGAGGGGTTTTGCCGCAGCCGGAGGGCCCCATAATCACCGTAATCTGACGCCGCGGAATATCCAGGTTCACATCTCTTAGGGCCTGATGGGTGCCTTGATAGTACACGTTAAGGTTGCGAATCTGAATGTGGGGTTCCGTCTGCATGGTACACCGTTACCCGATGCAGGACTGCTGGCTCCCGTAGCGAAACGTCTATTTGACAACAAATCGGCTCGTCCTGCCAACCAGCCAGCGCGAACCCAAACTGATGACCAGAACTAGGACGGTGAGAATCAGGGCGGAGGCGTAGGCGCGGTTCTGGACCTCAGGGAACGGCGTGTTCAACGGGCCCTCGCCTGAATACGGCGCAATAGAATGGTAGAGGCCAGGTTGAAGGCCAGGACGACGATCAGCAGGATTAGCGCCGCGCTCATGAGCGCCGAGTCGTAAAGCGGGATGGACATCATTTCGCCGTAGTTATTCGCGATGAGCGCGGGCAGAGGGTATGCTGCATCCAGAAGCGAGCGCGGCACCTGCACCACATTCCCCACGACCATCAGGACGGCCATCGTCTCGCCCAGAGCGCGCGAGAGCCCCAGGCCAATCCCCGCTAGAATCCCTGGCGCACTCTTCGGTAAAACCACGGGATAAACGGTTTGCCAGCGGGTGGCGCCAACGGCCAGCGAAGCGTGCCGCAGACCGTCCGGCACATTCCGCATGACTTCGCAGGCGACCGCGATGATAAACGGGGCAATCATTACCGCCAGCACGATGGCGCCCGCCAGTACGCTGAAGCCGGTAGGGTTATCGGATCGGAAAAGAGAGATAAAGCCCAGTTGTCGCCGAAGGAACGGGGCCAGGGTATTCTGGATCGCTGGCACAATGGCGACCATGCCCCACGCGCCGTACACGACCGAGGGGATGGCCGCCAGCAGGTCCAGCATGGGTTTCAGAAACGCCCGCACAGAAGACGGAGCGTACTCGGCCAGGTATATCGCGGTGAGCAGACTGGGTGGCACGGCCAGCACCAGCGCAGCGCAGGTGACCCATAACGTGCCGGCAATAAACGGGTAAAAACCGAATTCCCTTTGAAGGGGCCGCCAGGATCGTCCCATCAGAAGTTCGCTCAATGGGTACCGGCTGAGAATCGGCCACGCCCGCCAGGCCAGCAACCCGGCGACCAGCAGCACAAGCAGAGGTGGAAACAACGTGAATACGAAGCCCCCCCATGCGGCGGCCCTTTCCTGCCGACGACGCATCCGGAGGACGGATACCGGGTGGTGGCTTTTCGGAAGCACGCGCGACGAGGGGGGCATGTCCTGCCTCATCGTACCCGATTCAACGCCTCGTTTAGTTGTTCTGCGCTCAGAGGGACATAACCAGCTTCGCGGACAAACTGCTGTCCGTCGGTCAGAATCCACTCCAGGAAATCCCGTGCCAGGCCATTCGGTTTCCCGTAGGTCACCAGATAGAGGGGACGGGCTGGCGGCGATGGGTACTTCCCGCTGGCGATGGCCTCCTGAGCCTCCGAGCGGGTCTCCAGGACCTCCCACTCTTCGGCCACTCCGTTAGTGTTTACGTCAATAGGCACGATGATCGCGCCGGTTACTGGTCTCCCCGTATTCGCATCAAAGGCGTAGCCCAGATTGTTGTAGCCGATTGCCAGGGGGTCCCTCACCACCGCGTCCAGCAGGCCCGGGTCGCCCGAGATTCCGACTCCCAGCAAATCCTCTTGCTGGCCGCCCAGATATTTCGCCCAGACTTCGGCGGCCCCGCAGGCGTCGGCGCGGGTATAGGCGTGGATTTCTGCGGTCATCTCCGGCCGTCCCACCACCTGGCCCCAGGTCCTGATCTCGCCGGTCAGAAAGATTCCGATGAAGGTCTCCCGCGTGACACCTCGGGCCAGCAGGTCCTGGAGAACTGGATTCTTGTCGGATGCGGTGGGAAAGACCGCGTCCATCACCACCGGCACTCCGTAGGCGCCCTGATTTTCCTCTTCGGTGGTGATGGCGCGCGAAACCATGCCGATATCTACAACACCGCTCAGCACATCGGTCATCCCCTTGCCGGCCCCACCAGCGGAAATGTCAAACTGCACGCCTGGGTGGAGTTTCTGGTACTCTATGGCCCAGCGTTGCATGAGGGGATAGAGGGCAAAGGCACCGGAGATGGTGAGCGTGCCCCGGACCTCATCGGCCGGCGTCTGGACGCGCTGGCGACCGCAGGCGCTCAGTACAACTGCCAGCAGAGCAGCCAGTAGCAGTGGGGGAAGGTACATTTTTTTCATTATCGCGCCCATGATAACTCCGTTCCGGTCAGGGTTCCTCTTGCGGTAGTGCCTCTTGGGGTCAGTCGGATACGAAGATGGGGACTTTGTTCCGCTTTAGATTATAGCACCGAATGGGGGAAAGGCAACGCGCCCGGAAAGGGAAGACATGGGGCTTGTGGGGCGGCGAAGCCGCCCCGCAAACCCCACACCCCACCCCTTTCCCATGCGGGGCAAATTGCTGCGCAAGCCCCCTCGGCAAAGTTTCTTGACAAGGAATAGATTTTGGCTATCATGAATGCACAGCACGGCCTGGTACAAAAATCCTCCGAAACGCCCGTTTTGCACAAGAAGAGACCGCTGATGCAGCCTCT
>CAKZOY010000578.1 GCA_937138275.1 uncultured Chloroflexota bacterium | reverse complement strand
GGGATTTGTGCAGTAATTCGCCTTGCGTGGGAGAAGGTTGAGGTGTGAGGTTTATGGGGGCAGCGAAGCCGCCCCTACTTTTTACGGGCACACTGATCCCTGAAAGGGATTTGCTGCGCAAGCCCTAACCCTCTCTCCCCTTGACCGTATCCCCATTCCGACGTACAATCGGAGTACAACTTCCCACTTTACGCTTTACGCCTTACGTTTTACGTTTTACGCCTTACTTTTTCACGTCTTACTCCCCCAGGAGGTCCATATGCCACCCTATCTCATCGGTCTGGATGCTGGCAGCAGTTCCGTGCGGGCGCTGGTGGTGGATGTGGAGAGCGGACGGACGACCGTCGCAGTCCGGAAATGGAAGCATCCCCGCGCCCCCGAAGGGGATTGGGCCTACGACTTTGATACCGACCGTAATTGGGCACTGATAACGGAGGCGGTCCAGGAGACCCTGCAGAAGGCCGGAGTTTCGCCGGACGAGGTGGCTGGCATTGCCGCCACCTCTATGCGCCACAGTCTGGTGCTGATGCGGGGGGGCGAGGTGCTCCTGGCCCTGCCCAACCAGGATGCCCGCGCCGCGGGCGAAAGCATGGAAATGGCCGACGCCCACGGCGCGGCGCTCCTTCCCCGCACCGGTCGCTGGCCTTCCCCCATCTTTATGGCCCCCCGGCTGAAGTGGGTCGCCGCCCACCACCCCAAATGGCTGGAGGGGACCGTTGCGGTCTCCATCAGCGACTGGGTCGCCTTCCGCCTCTGCGGGGAACAGGCGACGGACTACTCCCAGGCTGCCGAGAGCATGCTCCTGGACATCGGGCAGCGGGTGTGGATGGAGGACTTGCTGGCCGATCTGGGCCTGCCCCGCTCCCTGCTCCCGCCCCTGCGCCCGTCGGGGGCCCGTCTGGGCGCGCTGACCCCGTCCGTCGCGGCCGACCTGGGCCTCTCTCCGGGCATCCCCGTCGCCGTCGGCGGGGCGGATACCCAGTGCGCGCTGCTGGGGTTAGGGGTCACCGAACCGGGCGACCTGGGAATCGTCGCCGGGACGACCGCCCCGCTCCAGGCCGTCGCCGACCGGCCCGCCACCGACCCCGACGGCCGCCTCTGGACCGGACTGCACGTCCTGCCCGACCGCTGGGTCCTGGAGAGCAACGGCGGCCCTCTGGGCGAGCCGCTGGAATGGCTGGCCCATCTTCTGTTTCCCGACTCGCCCCACCCGGTCGCCCGGCTGATCGCCGAGGCGGCCCACTCCCGGCCCGGTGCCGGGGGCATCCTCTCCACCTTCAGCGGACAGGTCTTCAACGCCCGCGCGATGGAACTCCCCGTCGGCCACATCGCCCTCTCCCACCTGCTGGACGGCGATGGCCCTGCCCGTCGGGCCGACTTCTGCCGCGCCGTGCTGGAAGGGATGGCTTTTATCATACGAGCCAATCTGGAGCAGATCACGGCCGTCCTGGGCGAGCCCCCAACGGTGGCAATGACGGGTGGGCTGACCCGCAGTTCCTTCTGGACGCGCCTGGTCGCCGACGTTCTGGGCCGCCCGGTGCGGGTTTCCGATTTTCCGGAATGCACCGCCCTGGGCGCGGCAATCTGCGCGGGCGTCGGCGCGGGAGTGTTTGCCGACCTGCCCGAAGGGGCCCGGCGTCTCTCCCGTACCTGCGAAGTCCAGCCCGACGAACCGGCGGGGCAGACCTATGCCGCCCTCTACACCGACTGGCAGCGGTTGCGCGCCGCGCAGGCGGAGGCCCGCGACATCGCCGCCGACCGGATGCTCTCCGCCATTATGGAACGTCCCGCGACGGTCCGCGCCCCGGCGCTCCACTTCCGTCCCCGATTCCTGGTCACCGCCCAGATGGACGAGGCAAGTCTGGCCGAACTGCGCCGTCTGGGCGACGTGGAGTACGCCAACTACCGCGAGTCCCTGCGCATTCTGACCGGCGATGACCTGGTAGAGGCCCTGCAAGGGGTGCATGTCTTCATCACCGAAATGGACGTGGTGGACGAAGAGGTACTCCGGCAAGTGCCCGACCTGCGGGTGGTGGCGTCCTGCCGGGGGCAGGCGGTCAACGTGGACCTGGATGCCTGCACCGCGCAGGGCATCCCCGTCCTGAACGCCCCCGGCCGCAACGCCGACGCCGTGGCCGACCTGACGGTGGCCTTTATGCTGGCGCTGGCGCGCAAACTGATGCCTGCCAATCAGTTCCTGCGCCAGCCGGGAGGGGAGGCCGGGGATATGGGGCGGATGGGCCACGCCTACAGCGAGTTCCTCGGCCACGAATTATGGGGCAAGACGGTCGGGCTGGTGGGACTGGGCGCCGTCGGGCGGCGGGTGGCCCGGCGGCTGATCCCCTTCGGCGTCCGTCTGCTGGTCTACGACCCCTACCTCCGCCCCGAGGACGCCGGGCAGTACGACGCGGAACTGGTCTCGCTGGACCGGCTGCTGGCCGAGAGCGACTTCGTCAGTCTGCATGCGCCGGTCACCGACGAGACGCGCGGGCTCATCGGCCGGGAGGCAATTGCCCGAATGAAGCGGGGGGCGTTCCTGATCAACACCGCCCGCGCGGCACTGCTGGACGAGGAGGCGCTGGCCGAGGCGCTGCGGAGCGGACATCTGGCGGGTGCGGCGCTGGACGTCTTCGCGGTGGAGCCGCCCGCGTGGGACCATCCCCTGCTGACGCTCCCCAACGTCATCGCCACGCCGCACATCGGGGGGAACACCGCCGAAGTCGCCGCCCATCAGGGCCAGATGGTCGTGGAGGACGTCCGGCGGATGCTAGCGGGGGAGCGGCCGCGGTACGTCCTGAACCCCGAGACGCTGGAGAATTTCTCGTGGACGGGGCCCCGGCGCCCGCCGGAGGGGGTAACAGAGGTCCGCCCGACCCGCCCGGCCCCGGCCATTACCGATCTGCAACAGGAAATGGCCATGCCGTCTGTTTCCAGGGAGGAACCCGTTATGACATCTGCTGTTCCTGCTTCAGACCTGCGGACACGGATGGAGGAAATTCTCCGCCGGTTCTGCGAAAAGGCCGTTACCGACCCGGCGCTGGTCGCCTTCGCGGCGAAACGTCGGGTCTTCTCCCACTACACGGTGACCGACCTGGGCCTGGAGTTCTACGTCGGTTTTCAGGACGGACAGGTCCTGGCGGGCCTGGGCGCGTCGCCCGCACCGGCCGAGGTCCGGATGAAGGCAACCGCCGCAGTCCTGCACGAAATTCTGACCGGACGCCTCAGCGGCAACAAAGCGGCGATGAGCGGGAAACTCTCATTCAGCGGGGATGTGCGCACCGCGATGGGGCTTCAGCGCATCCAGGGGGATATGGTCCGCCTCTACACGGCCGCGAAGGAAGAGATGGGCGGGATAGATTTCGCGGCGGCCGCGGCGCCGTCCCCGGCTGCTCCCGTCCCATCGGCCCCGCCCATGCCCGTCGGGGCGGAGGACCCGCGGCTGGAGATGGTGCGCGCCGTCGGCGAACTCTACGCACTGCAACTGATCACCGCCACCGGCGGCAATGTCAGCGTCCGCATAGAGGGGCGGGACGAGTGCTGGATCACCCCCAGTCAACTCTACAAAGGCGGCCTGCAGCCCGAGATGATGGTGCGGATAGATTTTGAGGGGCACATCCTGGAGGGCGCCCTGGCCCCGTCGTCGGAGTGGGCACTGCATACGGAAATCTACAAGGCCCGGCCGGAGATCGGGGCGGTGGTCCACACCCACGCCCCCTACGCGACGATTCTGGGCCTGAGCCGGTTGCCGTTCCTGCCGGTCACCACCGAGGCGGCGTTCCTGAAGGAACTGCCGGTGACGCCGTTCGTGATGCCGGGGACGAAGGAACTGGCCCGGGCGGCGGTGGCGGCGATGGGGAAAAATCCGGCCTGCATCCTGCAGAACCACGGCCTGGTGGTGGCGGCGACCAGTCTGCGGCGGGCCTGTAACCTGACGGAGGTGATAGAGCGGACGGCGCAACTGATCTGGAGTTGCTACGCCGTGGGTCGCAAGCCCCCCACCCTACCCAGAGAAGTGCTGAAGACCCTGCGGGAACTGGGGGAGATGATGGCGTAAACTGCCGGAAGCACGGCGATACCCCATGGAGAATTTCGCCGTAGGAGGGCACGATGACCTCACCCGTCTCCCGTTGGCTGGAACATATCCGTGTGCTGGCAGAGGAGATCGGCCCGCGCGGCTCCACCACGGAGGGGGAGCGGCGCGGTGCCCTCTACTGCCGGGATGTGCTGTTGGGCCTGGGGCTGAACCCCCAGGTGGAACCGTTTCGGGGCGCGCGCTCCATTTATCACCCCCATCTGCTGGCTGCAGCAGTGATGCTGGTCGCCTGGCTGATCTATCCCTGGAGCGGCCGGGCGACTGCAGCGGTTGCCGCCCTGCTCTCCGCCGCTGCGCTGGCATCCGACCTTCTGGAACTGAGTTTCCGGGATAACCCCCTGCGCCGGGTTGTCCCCAAAGGGCCCAGCCAGAACGTAGTCGCCACCGTCCCTCCGGCCGAAGAGCACCGGCAGGACCTCATCCTCATCGGCCATGTGGACAGCCACCGCACGCCGCTTATCTTCCGCTCCCCCCGCTGGGTCGCCGCCTACACTGCCTTCACCACGGTCGCCTTCATCGCCTTTCTGGGGCAGACGGTGCTCTACATTCTGGGCGCGCTGACCGGATGGGGGTGGATATGGCCCGTCTCCAGCGTAGGGGCGGTCTGCGCGGTGCTGTTGATGGCGCTCTGCGTCCAGGCCGACCGGACGCCCTTCAGCCTCGGCGCCAACGACAATGCCTCCGGCGCCGGGCTGGTGCTGGCGCTGGCGGAGCAACTGGTCGCCAACCCATTGCGCCACACCCGCGTCTATCTGGTCTGCACGGGCTGCGAGGAAACACAACACTACGGAGCAGCCGATTTCTTCGCCCGCCACCGGGCGGTGTTCCGCAATCCGGCTGCGCTGGTCTTTGAGATGCTGGGCTGCGACGGCCCCTCCTGGCTGACGCGAGAGGGCATCGTCGTTCCTTTCCGGGCCGACCCGCGCCTTGTTGCGCTGGCGGAACGGCTGGCGAACGCGCACCCCGATTGGGGCGCGTATTCAGCCCGCATCTCCGGCGGCAACACCGAGATGGCCGATGCGCTGCGGGCGGGGATTCCCGCCATCACTCTGACGGGGATGGGCCGGCGGGGGGAGAAACCGTACTGGCATCAGGCTGCGGACACTTATGACAAAATGAACCCCGCCGTGATGAAGCGGGCCTTTGCCTTCACCTGGGCATTCATCCAGGCCTTAGATGAGAGAGGATGGATGTAACACCCATCTCGCACATCGCCCGTTCGTAGTCAGCACGAAGCGCTGTTTGTAGTCAGCCACGGAGCGTAGCGGAGTGGCGTTGAAGCGCTACTTCGCTTCGCTCCGTAGCGCACTACAAACGTCATCCTACCGTTTGTAGTCAGCCACG
>CAKZOY010000577.1 GCA_937138275.1 uncultured Chloroflexota bacterium | reverse complement strand
GAGGGGGATAAAGGGAATCTCCGGCGACAAAGAAGACTCGGAACGAACATTCAGACTCCCACCAGGGCAAGGAGTGGGTACGACATTGTGAGACTTTGTTAGAGACCAGATGATGCGACTGTATGAGAATCAACACCGGAAAGCCTGTTCGGATTCCAGAACTCTTCCTTGCTGAAGTCGCTGCTCCAAATTTTTGTGACTGGCCCGAAATTGAGCGAACCGCGGGCAATAAGCAAGCGATACACGATACGCGATATGCGATACGCGATACACGAAATTACGGAATACGCAATACGCCCCACGCCAGAGATAGGGCCAGGTCTACCGCTTCCTCGGGGGTTTGGGCGCGGTGGATGGGAGGAGGAGGGTGACCAGGTCGGGCCAGTTCCCAGGTACCCAGCCCGATCACCGGGACACCATAGTGTAGGGCGTAGGCGATCTCGCTCAGAGTGCCGTAACTGCCCCCGATGGCGATCACGGCCCGGGCGGTGCGGATGATGATGACGTTGCGGGCCTCCCCCATGCCGGTGACGATGGGGATATCCACGTAGGGGTTGGCCTCCGCCCGTGTGGTGCCGGGCAGGACGCCGACGGTGAGACCTCCGGCAGATTTGGCTCCCCGGCAGGCTGCCTCCATCACCCCGCCGCGCCCGCCGCAGATCAGGATTGCGCCCCGCCGGGCCAGTTCCCGCCCGACGGCCGCGGCCATAGCCATCTCCTCCGGCGAGGCCTCGGCTCCGCCGATGACGGCGATCAGCGGTGACTCTTGCTCGAAGGTTCCCACTTTTGTGTGACTCTGCGGTTTATTTCCGGAACCGCACCCGGTTGACCTCCCGGTAGAGGCCGCGCAGGGAGTAATACAGGCGCTGATAGGCCCGGTAGAGCAGAGCGTAGGTTTCCCGGTACTCCGGCCGCGGTTCAAACGCCCGCTCCACCCGAACGATGCCCCGCAGGGACTCAAAATCCGGGTAAAGCCCCAGTCCCACTGCAGCGGTGAGGGCGGCCCCGACGGCTCCCGCCTCCTGCGGGTTGGCGACGGTCTCCACCCTTCGGCCGGTGACGTCGGCGACAATCTGCATCCAGGGAGCGCTGCGCGCGCCCCCGCCGATCACCCGCAGGACCGGCAAAGGCAGGCCGAAGGTCTTTTCCACAATCTCTACAATCCAGCGCAGGTTGTAGGCTACTCCCTCGTAGATGGCCCGCAGAAGGTGCTCACGGGTGTGATCGGCGCTCAGGTTGAAAAACGTCCCCCGTACCCAGGTATCGGCAATGGGGGCCCGTTCGCCGTAAATCCACGGCGTGCAGACCAGATAGTCTGACCCCGGCGGGATGCGCTCCACATCCCGGTCCATCAGGGCGTAGACGTTGGGAATGTTGGGGTCGGCCTGCTCATGCCGGTAGAACTGGTCGGCGACCCACTTCAGGCAAACGCCCGCGGTCTCCATCTCCGCCAGGAGCAGTATCTTCTGGGGGTCGGCGGACTGGATACAGGCAACTCCGTGGCGCCCGGTGAGGGTCTTTCGGGTGACCACACCGACCCAGCCGGACGTTCCCAGGCAGATATGACCGTCGCCGTCCTGAATGGCGCCCGCACCGACGGCCGCCGCGGAGACGTCTCCGCATCCGCCGAAGACCGGGGTGCCTTCCAGCAGGCCGCAGGCCCGCGCCGCCTCGGCCGTCAACCCACCCACCTGGTCAACGGAACGCACCAGGGGCAGGAATTTGCCCACGTCTATGCCCAGGTAGCGGAGCAGCCCACGCATCCAGTCCTTCTTTTTGAGGTCCAGCGCAAAGGCCGAGGCACAGGACCATTCAAAGACCATCCGTCCGGTGGCCCGATAAGTCAGGTAACCGTTCACATCCAGGAAACAGGACATGCCGCGGTAGATATGGGGTTCGTTCTCCTTCAGCCAGAGGATTTTGGGCATGCCGTCTTTCCCGGAAATTTCTGCCCCGGCGACCCGGGCGAAAATCCGACGACCGCCGAAGCGGCGCATAATGCGCTCGGCCTGCTGGGGCGCCCGGGCATCCAGCCAGATGATAGCCCGCCGCAACACCTCTCCATCCTGCCCCATCGGGACGATACCCAGCATCTGGGTAGCATAGACGACCGCCAGCACGTCTCGGGGAGACACGCCCGCTTTTTCCAGAACGGCCCGCGTGGTGGTCGCTACGGCATGCCACCAGTCCTCCGGCTCCTGTTCAGCCCAGTCGGGGCGCGGGTAGTGGACGGGATACGCCTGAAAGGCCACCGCGCAGACGTTACCAGAAGTGTCTACCAAAACGGCTTTGTTTCCCCCTGTACCGACATCGTGAGCGACGATATACTGGGTCAAGATACTCACTCCCTGGAAGATGGCTTGGTTCTGGTAATGTACTCCTATAGCGGGAGTTTGTCAAGAGCCCATTACACCCGCTCGTAGGGGTCAAACATTTTGGCGTATTCCTGCAGGGCAAAGCGGTCGGTCATTCCGGCGATGTAGTCGCAGACGACCCGGTAGAGGTCCTCCCCTTCCTTCAGCCGGGCCTGCACATCCAGCGGCAACTGGGCCGGTTCGGCGACGTAGGCATTGAACAATTCGGCAATCACCCGCTCCGCCTTCTTCTGCATCCGGATAACCCGCGGGTGGCGGTAGAAGTTTTGCAGCAGAAAGGTTTTCAGTTCCCGGTTCATCCGCTGGACCTCCGGGGAGAAGGCGACGACGTTCTCCGGCAACCGGCGGACCGCCTCGGGGGAATCCGGCCCCCATATCTCCAGACGACGATTTGTCTCCGTGAGCAGGTCGGTGACCAGCAGGCCGATGAAGCGGCGGATCAGCCGGTGGCGGATCAGTTCGGTGAAGGAGTCGCCCCGCCAGCCGATGCTCTCCTTGAGCCGCTCCCACCAGGCGATCCCCTCCAGGTCGCGCGGGGTGATCAGGCCGGAACGCAGGCCGTCGTCCAGATCGTGGGCGTTGTAGGCGATTTCGTCGGCGGGGTTCGCCAGTTGGGCCTCCAGGGTGCCCCGTTTCTCCGGCTCAAATCCGGCGGCATCCGCCACATCGTACTCCGTCTCATGCTTGACGATGCCCTCCCGCACCTCCCAGGTCAGGTTCAGGCCGCGAAATTCGGGAAAGCGGCATTCCAGGTAGTCCACAATGCGCAAACTGTGGCGGTTGTGGTCAAAGCCGCCGTGGTCGGCCATCAGGGCGTTCAGCGTGGCCTCGCCCGCATGGCCGAAGGGGGGATGGCCCAGGTCGTGAGCCAGACAGATAGCCTCTACCAGGTCCTCGTTGGCTCCCAGAGCACGGGCCATCGTCCGCCCGATCTGCGCCACCTCCAGGGTGTGGGTCAGCCGGGTGCGGTAGTAGTCGCCTTCGTAGATGACGAAGACCTGGGTCTTGTACTCCAGCCGCCGGAAAGCGGTGGTGTGCAGGATGCGGTCGCGGTCCCGCTGAAAGGCGGTGCGGTACGGGTGCTCCTCCTCCGGCACAACCCGACCGCGGGAATCCCGACTCTTGAAGCCGTAGGGGGCCAGAGTGCGGGCCTCCCGTTCTTCGTACTCTTGCCGCCAGATGAACATGGGGCCTCCTTGGCGCGGATGGCAGATTGCAGATTGCGGATTGCAAATTGCAGATTGCGGATTGCAAATTGCAGATTGC
>CAKZOY010000576.1 GCA_937138275.1 uncultured Chloroflexota bacterium | reverse complement strand
TACGTATTACGTATTACGTGTTACGTGTTATGTATCGCGGCTGGGGGCGGGAGCACCGGCACCGGGTACTCCACCGTCCCGAAGCGGGTAAGCACCACCGCACCCACGGCCACGCATCTGAGCAGGAAGTCAATCGCCCATCCTGCGCAGGGGATCAGGCCCAGGAGTTCGCTGATCAGGGTCAGCAACCCTGCCCCCAGCGCGGCGGTCCAGAACGGGGCAACCGCCCGAGCAGTCAGCGTCGGCATCAGCCGCTCGCCGATATGCACGCCCAGGGCCAGCCAGCCGAAGAGGGCTGCCAGGGCCAGGGCAATGATCACTGCGATGCCGATGGGGGAGAGACAGAGGGTGATAATCAGCCCTACACCCAGCAGGATGCCGACCGCGAAAGTAAGCAGTCCCATCCCAAAGGCGGGGAGAGGGCGCTGAAGCGCGCTTTGTCCCACTCGCGCGGCCGCCCGCGGCCAGAAGAGCGCAACCAGCCCGGCCAGCGCGGCCATCAGGATGACCCGCAGAAAGATAACTCCTACCTGCCAGATAATGCCCATCAGCAGGTTCCCCGGCTCGCTTATGGGGGCCCGCCAGGCCCAGGGACCAGCCCGCCATTCCCAGTACCATCCCGGCCAATCTGTAGGATTGACCACCTGTTCCCCGCGCACCTGGGCGCCCGGGTCGCGCTCTATTTTGCCTCCGAAAACCATCACCCCGCCGTCCACGCGCGCCGTACTGGCAAGATGGACATTTCCCCCAAAGGCAGCTACATCTTTATCCACCTCACCGGCGATCTCCACGTTGCCCCCCAGGGCCACGATGCTGCCTTTCACCCGGCTGCCCTCCTCCAGGGTCACATCGCCGCCGAATACTGCCAGGTCTCCGTCCAGCGTTTCGCCGCTTTTCAGGGTGAAATCGGTCCCGAAGATGACCTGGCCCGGCGGCTGATCGTCCGAGGCAAAGGCTGGCGCGGCGAACATCAGCATTGCCGCCGTCAACAGGATAACAGACCAGAACTTCCGCATCGGATTTTCCTCCTTGTGTTCAGATGATGGTCACCTCTGATGTGACCAGAGAATCATCCCTCCACCGTCACGCTACCAAGCCCGGTGGTCAGAGTCACCTGGATGGTTGTCCCTGATTGCCCGTAGGCGCTGTTCACATACGCACCGTTGGAAATGCGCCACTCGGGGCCAACCTTCACGCCACCCAATGCGCCTTCCACGACGATCCGCACGCCCACATCCTGCGGAAAACGGAGAGTCAGCGAGCCTATCCCTGCTGTAATCCGTACCTGCGATGACCCGCTCCAGGGACCGCCGAAATCCAGGCGGATGTTCCCTACACCGCCTTCCACCCGCACTTCCTGCGGGTTTGCGTAGCCAATCCCGCGTACTTCCAGGTTTGCTGCCCCCGCGCGGAGCAGGAGGCGGTCCATCGGAACCGGGTTTTTCTCATCCCAACTCACCACCAGGTCCGAAGCGCCGGTTTCTATGGTGAGGTCGGTCAAGGCCAGGTTGCTCATATCCAGGCGTCCTTTGGCCGCGCCAACCTGGATGGTCATATCCAGAGGCACACCCGGAGCAAACCGGAAGTCCCACTCGTTCTTGGCGCCCGCTCCAGGAATCCCCACACTATCCTGCTGTTTCACCTTCAGCACGCCATTTTGCCAGGTCACCTCGGGGACCCAGGCGGGGACGTTGGTACGGAAGAGACCGGAGAACAGTTTGTCGGGTTCTCCGGCAGAGAGGGTGAGTTCCCCTGCGCCGCAAGAGATTTCTACTCCGGCCTCCGTTACGTCGGTCAGGGGCACTTCCTCCCGATACTCCTGCATCGTCCCGACTTCCAGGGTGGGTACTTCGGGGACGCGGACGTCCGGGAGCGGAACTGTGATCGTGCAAGCCATGCTGCTGAGCAGCAGGAGAAGCACCGGCCATAAGCGTTTGATGGTATTCATATCTCCTCCCTTTCGCAGAATCGTAGGGTCGCAAGTCGCAAGGCGCAG
>CAKZOY010000575.1 GCA_937138275.1 uncultured Chloroflexota bacterium | reverse complement strand
TGGGGAATCCGCCAGGTCCGGCAGTGGCTGGCCCGCAAACGCCCCCCCTACCGACTACCCCCTACCGACTACCGACTATCCCCTACCGACTACCGACTGTCCCCTACCGACTATTCCCTGCTCCTGCTCGTGGGGATTGCTCTCCTCTCCACCCTCTTCGCCGACTTTCAACGGGTCGCCTGGCGGGAGTTGCGGCTGGTCATTCTGGAGCCGGCGGCCTTCTACCTGATGCTGCGCACGTCCCATCTGGACCGGCGGGACATCTGGCGGGTGGTGGACTTCTTCGTCCTGGGCGGGGTGGCGGTCGCCGCCATCGGCCTGGTGCAGTACGCGCTGGGGATCAACCTCATCACCGCGGAGGGGGGATTGCCCCGGCTGCGCTCCGTCTACGGTTCCCCCAACAACGTCGGCCTCTACCTGGGGCGGGTGCTGCCGGTCCTGGTAGCGGTGGCGCTCCTGGGGCACCGTTCCCGGCGGCGGTGGCTCTACGGCCTGGCTGTACTGCCCGTGGGCGCAGCGCTCCTGCTCAGTTTCTCCAAGGGCGCGCTGATTCTGGGCGTCCCGGCCGCCCTGCTGACGGTGGGCCTTCTGGCGGGCGGGCGCTGGCTGTGGGCAACTCTGGCGGCGGTGGCGGCCGTTGGCCTCTCCCTCATCCCGCTGATGCGCCTGCCGCGCTTTGCGTCCCTTTTCACCACCCAGGAGGGGACTACCACCTTCTTCCGCCTCAAACTCTGGCAGGGGACGCTGGCGATGATCCGCGACCACTTCTGGCTGGGGGTGGGGCCGGATAACTTCCTGTACCACTACCGGAGTCGGTACATCCTGCCGTCGGCCTGGCAGGAGCCCGACCTCTCCCATCCCCACAACTTCCTGCTGGACCACTGGGCGCGGCTGGGGATTCTGGGCGCGGCGGCGGGGATCGGACTTCAGGTGGCCTTCTGGCGCACCGCCCTCCCGCTCCGCCGTCTCCCGGACCGCGACGGGCGCGCCCTGGCGATCGGCCTGATGGGCGCTATGGCCGACCTGCTGGCCCACGGCATCGCGGACCATTCGTTCTTCCTGATAGACCTGGCCTTTGTCTTCTGCATGACCGTCGCGCTGGTACATCTGCTACCGGAGAAATTCGCTACGGAGGAGAGACCGTGACCTTCAAAACCCCCGACTGGGTCAAAGACGCCGTCTTCTACCAGATTTTTCCCGACCGCTTCGCCCGCAGCGAGCGGGTGCCCAAACCCTCCAACCTGGAACCCTGGGATAGTCCCCCCACCCTCTACGGCTTCAAGGGGGGCGACCTGCTGGGAGTGCTGGAGCGTCTGGATTACCTGCAGGACCTGGGCATCAACGCCATCTACTTCAACCCCATCTTCCAGTCCACCGCCAACCACCGCTATCACACCTACGACTACTATCAGGTGGATCCCATCCTGGGCGGCAACGAGGCGTTCCGCCAACTGCTGGACGCCGCCCATCGGCGGGGCATCCGCATCGTGCTGGACGGGGTCTTCAACCACACCGGCCGCGGCTTCTTCCCCTTCGCCCACATCCTGGAGAACGGCCCGGCATCGCCGTATCTGGACTGGTTCTCCATCAAGGGGTTTCCCCTCCACGCCTACGCTTCCCGCCGCAAGCCCAACTACGAGGCCTGGTGGGGACTGCGCGCCCTGCCCAAACTGAACCACGATAATCCCCAGGTGCGGGAATTCGTTATGCGCGTGGCGGAGCACTGGCTACGGGAGGGGATTGACGGCTGGCGGCTGGACGTTCCGCTGGAGATTGAGACCCCCGGCTTCTGGGAAGAGTTCCGCCAGCGGGTCAAGGCGGTGAACCCGGAGGCGTACATCGTCGCCGAAATCTGGGACGAGGCGGAGGAGTGGCTGGAGGGAGACCACTTTGACGCGGTGATGAACTACGTCTTCAGCCGCGCCGTATGGGGCTTCTGCGGCGGGGAAGCGCTGGAGACTTCCTACCGGCCTGGCGGCTTCATCCTGTACCCGATGAACGGTCAGACCTTCGCCCGCAAGATGGACCGGTTGCTCTCCCTTTACCCCTGGGAGGTGACGCTGGTCCAGTTGAACCTGCTGGATAGCCACGACACCCCCCGCCTGATCAACTTCTTCCGGGGCGACCGGCGGCGGGTGCGGCCGGCGGTGCTTCTGCAGATGACCTTCCCCGGCGCGCCGTGTGTGTACTACGGGGACGAAATCGGTCTGGAGGGCGGCCCGGACCCGGATTGCCGTCGGGCGTTCCCGTGGGACGAGGAGCGCTGGGATAAGGAACTGCTGGACTGGTATCGCCGCTGCATCGGTTTGCGGAGCGCGCTGCCGGCCCTGCGGCGGGGCCAGTTCCGGCGCCTCTACGCCGACCCCGCGGTCTACGCGTTCGCCCGGCCCATGAGCGGCGAGGCGCCGGTGCTGGTGGCGGTGAACGTGGGCGAGGCCTCGGCGACGCCCGTCATCCCCACCCGCGGCCTCTGGCCCGACGGCGCCCTGCTGACCGACCGCCTCTCCGGGGCCGTCTGGTCGGTGTCCGAGGGCGCGGTCCGGCCGACCATTCCTCCCTTCTCCGGGGTCGTCCTGGCCTGAGACGGGGCGGGGTTTGCGGGGCGGCGAAGCCGCCCCGCAAACCCCACCCCTCCACAGCAGGGCCAGCCCCGCCCCGGCCCCGTCTATGAGCACATCCAGCGCCGAGGGCGTCCGGCCGGGCACAAAGGACTGGTGGATTTCATCGGAGACGGCGTAGAGGACCGCCAGCCCCCAGGCCAGAAAGCGCGCCCCAAAGGCGCCCTCTCCCCCCAGGGCGCCCCAGTAGAGATAGGCCAGCACCCCGTAGAGGAGCGCGTGCCCCGCCTTTTTGAGCACCGTATCCAGCCACGCCTCCGGGGCGTGAGGAAGGTCCGGCTGGGCGGAGAGGAAGAAAATCAGCCCCATCCAGGCCAGCGCTCCCACCGCGAAGGCCCAGCGTCGCGCCGTCATCCCCATCCGTAGGCCCGCTCCACTTCGGCCGCCAGACGGTCCCATGCGTGCCGTGCGCGGACGTCCTGCGCGGCCTGTTCCCCCAGACGCCGACGGAGGTCCGGCGTTTCCAGCAGGCGAATCACCGCTTCGGCGAAACCGTCCTCGTCGCCGGGGGAGACCAGATAGCCCGTCTCGCCGTGCCGGATGACCTCGCGGATTTCCCCCACCGCCTCCGCCACAACGGGCACCCCCGCCCCCAGCAGGTCCAGGAGTTTGACCGGGCACTTGGTGCGGTTGATGAGCGTGTCGTCAAAGGGGTAGATGGCGAGGGCGGCGCGGGCGAAGACGTCCCCCAGCCGCCGGTACTCCACCCAACCAGCGTACTCCACCGCGTCCTCCAGCCCGGCCGCGCAGGCCAGTTCCAGGAGACGGTCCTCTTCGCCGAAAAGTCCCTTGCCCACCACCAGCAGGCGGGCCTGGGGCACCCGTTCCCGCACCCGGCGCAGCAGGCCGATGACGCGGGAGAGGGGGTACTCAAAAAAGCGGGTGTAGAGCAGGATGGACGGCGGGCCGTCGGCAGGGCGGACGGGGGGGATGTCGTCTGCGGAGGGCCAGCCGTTGGGGACATAGAAGACCCGCTCCGACGGCACCCCCAGCGCCCAGACCAGACTCTGGAGGGTGCAGCTGGCGACGGTGACCGCGTCGGCGTGGGTCAGCCCCCAGCGCTCCTGGCGGGCAAAGAACAGACGCTGGGGGGCGGAGTAGAGAGGCCGGCCGGAAAGGGGGTCGGTGACATCGTTCCAGCCGCCAGGCCCTTCCCAGTCGTCGGCGTCCACTACCAGGCGGGGCCGATGGGCGCGCGGCCACAGGGCCAGCAGGGAGTGGGCCAGGCCGCTGTAGGCTTTGGGCTTGAAAAGGTGGACAACGTCGGGCCGGAGGGCCAGGGCGCGGGCGACCAGCCGCCGGGCCGTCAGGAGGTGGAAGAGCAGGGGGGCGCGGGGCGGCAAGGGAATGTTCTCCACGGTCACGCCGCGGTCCTCCCAGCGGCGCCCGGCGTCCTCCGGGTTCTGCCAAGGAGGGAGGAGAACGGTGACGGTGTGGCCGCGGGCTGCCAGGGCGCGGGCCATCGGGAGCGCCCGCACCGCCATAGTCCCGCGGGGCCGCAGGCCAAAGGGGCCGATCATGACGGTTCGCATTGTCGCATATCGCGTATCGCGAATCGGGTATTGGGTATACAAACAGCATAGCGCTTGTAGTCAGCCACGGAGCGCCAGCGAAGTGGCGTTGAGGCGCTACTCCGCTTCGCTCCGTAGCGCACTACGAACGTCGCAGCAACATTTGTAGTTAGCCACGAAGCGTAGCGGAGTGGCGTCCGATGCGCTACTCCGCTTCGCT
>CAKZOY010000574.1 GCA_937138275.1 uncultured Chloroflexota bacterium | reverse complement strand
CCCGCCTGTTTGCGAACCCAATGCCGCAATCAGGCGGTCGGCGATCTCGGCGGTCTCGGCGGTGTGAACCAGGTAAATACGCTTTATTCTCCCACCCGATACCACCCATTCCCCTTCACCGCGTCCTTTCCCACGTGGGTGAACTGGCCCCACACCAGCCACGGCAGGAACGGTATCCAGTCGTCGGCCTCCAGGGTGACGGTGCCCAGCAGGCCGGAGGTGGGAGATTCCGCTCGGCGACGGGTGGAGTAACTGCGCACTTCCTCCCAGGTCAGGCGGTTCTCCACCAGCCGCACCTGCTCCGCCGCGGCGATCAGCCCGCGAGGGTCGTCAAAGACCAGGGGGGTGTCGGAGAAGTGGCGGGTGAGGGCCTCCAGCCGCTCCATCAGCCTCTGGAAGAAGGGCCGGAAGCGAAAGAAATGCGGCTTGACCAGGCGGCCGTTCGCTATCAGGCGGGTGGGGGTCAGGAACTCCACGGTGATCCGCCGCCCCGGCGGGTGATCCCGGGCCCCCTGCAGCACCTGGGCGTGGGTGACGGGGAGGTCGGGGACCTGGACGGTGGTATCGCCGGCGCGCAGGACGGGCTGGCTCTCGCCGGTGAGCGGGTTCTCCGCCCGGACCTCCCGAATATGCACCCGCCCCTTGCGCCAGAGGCCGCCGTCCTGGCGGGTTCGGCGGCCCAGACCCCCGCGCTCCATCTCCGTCAGCGCCAGGACAACGTAGGGGAAGAGGTGCATCGCGCGGGCGTAGAGGGTGAGGCCGAAGCGAAAGGTCTCGCCGGGCCAGTACTGGTAGACCCAGTTGCCGTTGGGCAACTCCACGGCGTGGCCGCTCTGCGGCAGGGGCGGCTGGATGGTGAAGGGGCGGGGGACATCCCGCCCGCGGGCGCTCTGGGGGTCCAGCGTGCTGACGAGGAAGGCGACGGGGCAGGCGGTGACCAGGGGGCAGGCGGCGCACTCTGACGCCTCCTTGTTGCCGCAGAAGCGGTCCCGCAGGGCGTGGAAGAAGGCGCCGCGGATGGCCGAGCCCTGGTGCTCGTTCAACTCCACGGTCTCCTGCGCTTCGGCCAGAATCCAGAGACGGTGGGCGGTGAAGGAGTGCATATAATTCTCCTATAGCGCAAGACCGAATTCGCTATCATACACTGCTTCTATGACCCATGGCCGGTCAGGCCTGGGTCGGTCATGTACTTTGCCTTCCTTACGCAGTCGGCAAAACTGTCTCCAACGCAACGGGACGAGGAGTTGCATAGCGTTCAGCAGTTCATCTTCTTCTAGGAGTTGCAAGTATTCCGGTTCCAGATTAACCGGAAGGACCTCAATGCTATCAAATGCCTGGTAGAACTTTTCTTCCAGAAGATCATCCGAGTTAAAAGCCCGCAGGGAGCGCAGGATCGCTTCAAACTCTTCATAGGCTTCCCGGTAAGTCCGGCTCCAATTATCGGCGATTTGCCCCTGGTATATTTCATCCAGCCATTCTGTGACTCGTTCCTCATCAATCATCCGATTGGCGTTTTTGTTTAACACCTTCAGCGCTGCTGTCACAAGAGCGTCTTCGTAAACTCCCTGTCCGTCAGCGGGGTTGGTAAATACGCACACAGAAGCCCCATCTTTCAACCGCCGCTGGCGGTTGATCCGTCCAAAACGTTGAATCAGTGCTTCTAGAGGAGCAGGATCCGTATAAATGACATCAAGGTCAATATCCAGGCTCACCTCAACCACTTGTGTGGCGACAAGTACAACGGGTTGTCTTTTAGAGGATTTTGATCCTGTAGCCGCCCGTATGACTTTTTCCTTTTCCAACCGATCCCTACCATTAAAACGACTATGGAGCAGAATAATCGGTATTTGCCCCTGGAGCCTACCCTGTAGTTGTTTGTAAGCCTGCTGGGTGCGCTTCACCGTGTTACAGCAGACCAGTACAGACTCGCCTTTTGCTGCTACTTGGGCTATATAGCTCATCCAGCGATCTGCCAGTAGGTCACCTTCCATCAAGTGCAGTTTATGCCGTCGGAACCGAGCAAACAGTTCTGGAGGAGGCTGGATCAACGTGTATTCGCCAAGCGCATTATCGAGCCGATCTCGCAAAATGCCGGGTAAAGTAGCTGACATAATGAAGAACCGCGCTCCAAAGTTCTGGCGCAAATATTTTACAGTCCCCAGAATCATCGCCAGTCGGTCAGCCTCATAGGCGTGAACCTCATCCAGAATAAAAGCAGCGTCAAAGAAATCGCTCATCAAGGCTTCGTAACCTTTCAGTCGGAAGGGTGCTTTCAGAATTTGATAGGGGCTGAGTACGCGTACCGGAAAATAGTTCAGTTGCGCCAGATTCTTACTCCATCGCGCAGCACGAGCCGCCTGGCGCGGTGTATAGTCTTCGTCAAGAAAGCGACGATAAAGTGCTAATACGCTACGGCTGTGCTCTAACCCCACCTGTCCAGGAAAGGCCTTCTCATTGAGCCGGTCATACATTGCATTCATGCTGGCCTGATGTGGGAGGGTATAAAAGAGTCGTGGGACTGACGGTGTATCATCAGCCTGTGCACATGCCCACAATAGAGCCGACTCGGTCTTACCGCTCCCAGTTGGAGCAATCAAAACCGCTGATCCCTTTGTCCTGATGCATGCCTCCTGATGCTCATAGAGGCTGCTTTCGGCAATTTGAAGGCGAGCCAGCAGACTCGCAGGGTGCTCCAACTGCGATAAAGGTGCTTTCCCCACATGGGCAGAGGCCATATGATCGGCCGAAACCAGATGCCCACGTAATGCCAAGGTACCGATAATCAGGCTGCGTTGTTCGCTACGGTTGAGCGTCCGGAGCCACCGACGATAGGCTTGCAACCAGTGCCGAATACGCCAGGCTCCTTCTTTTTGAACGCTTCGGATCGCTTCTGCAGAGGAAGGCAGTGCGGGCATCGGGATTCCCGCTCCCTCTATCCCCAGCGCTTCAACCCATGAAGGTGTGCATTCTTTCAGCCATCGCCATAAGCCTGCCAGGACTTCTTCGCTGATCTCAGCAACCAATTTGATCAACGGCTCATCAGCCTGATCGCTCGGGTCCATATACCACTCTATAATCTCCTTGGCTTCCCTGTGATGTGAGACAATGGCTGCGGCACTCCAATATGATTCCTCCTCAGATAGGGCGTCAGCTATCCAGTCAAGGAAAGCAAGGGAGAGAACTTCATGGCGATGCGGCCATCTTTCCCCGCCGCGTAGGCGCTCCTGGAAACCGCGCGCTGCTTTGCCAAAGTCGTGCAGAAAACAAGCCCAAAATAGAGAGTTCCAGAGGCCTGGGAAACCGAGAGTTTCAGGCAAGCGAGGCCGCGAATGAATGCTCTGAGCCAGTTGCTCAAGGACGTACCAAGTATGTCGTGCCAGGCTTTCAGGTTTTCCTTCTGCTCCTTTCTCTGCACTTTTCGCCCACAGTACGTCTTCCAACCAATCAGGCCATAAGGGGGTTGTCATCGTATTCTCCGACAAAAGTTAGAAAGGCTAGCCCCAAATGAGCGCCGTTAACCTCAGGCGTCGTGGGGTCCACCCAAAATTCGGTGCTTTTGGGGGAAAGATCGGCGAACTGCAAGAACTCATAGGTTTGCACTCGGCGGTTCAGCACCAGATATCGGGCAAAGGTGGGAACACGACCTCGAGCATAATCCAGGAAGCGCGGCATTAATACAACGTATCCTTGCTTTGCCTGCAGAGCCATCTGGTAAGGCGCCAGCGTATGCTCAAAGTAAGCGCGCTTTGCTCGCACTAGTTCCACCACACCAATACTGGTATAAGTGAAAAGGTCCTGCGAGCGCCCAAGGACAACCGCATACCGTGGGCTGCGAAAAGCATCTTCCCATTCCGGGCGATTGATATATAATACCAGTCTGGGTTTGAAAAGCAATGTGCGTCGAAAAGGATTAACTTCTCCTTCCAGCACCTTGGGATATTGAGTATCGCGCACCTTGCCTGTAGAAGGGGCTAAGACATGTACATGCTCCACATCGTTGAATTTCCCTTGGTAGGTGAAGTGATAGGCAAACTCTATCCCCTCCGGCGATACCCATTCTCCCAGAGCACTGCAGATGTGTCCATAAATTGTCGCGGGTGGCGGCATCTCAAAAGTGGGTTGAACGCCGTGCATAAAGTGAGGATAACGGAAAGAAGTCGTCAATCCTTCTGCGACTACTTTCAGTACTCGCATAGATACCTCCGGGTCATACCAATGGGAGCAGGGTTTTGCAGCGGCTCAGCCGCTGCAAAACCCTCCTGTAAGAGCGCTTTTCGGACAGCAATCGCTCAATTAATCCAGCCAATAGGCGTTTTCCGGCTTTTGAAGTGCATCTACCAAGGCCTGAAATGCCTCACGCGGGTGGCTAATTCTTATCCGTTGCCCCTCCTCGGTCTGGGCAAAATTCTCCAATTTAGAACGTTCATCGTCCAGATAGCCGCATACCCAGCCCACAAAAACCTCTGAAAGGAGGTCTTCACGAAATATCCTCAATGCTTCCTTCAGAGCCTCAACTTTCAGCTCTGGGAGGCCGCGCGCATTGGCTCCGATCACGTGACCAAATATGTGGTTGCCTCCCCTGGTCACTGCCATAATTACAACTACCGGGGTGACATCGGTGTAATGCAGTGCCTGCTTTGCACCTCCCTCAAGCAGTGCCATACCTTCAAACAGGGCCGAGATGCGCCGAACGCGCTCATCCAAGGACAACCGATACGCTTTCTCCTTTGGCAATTCTTGCAATCCAGCACGTTTTGCTTCTTCTATACGCACATTGTCCAGATTGCGAAACCCTGTTTTCTGCCGATACCAGAAAGTGCCACACGCGTGCAGATCCAGAGAAAAAAGTCCCTTGAGGGTAGCCCGATAGAATTGGCTGCTGTAAGGTACCGGGTCGCCCTCATGCCGGCTCATCGTTTCCCAGTCTTCCACGATGTTCACAGGAGCGATAGAAACCAGGGTGCTCACTCGGAAAGGGGAAGCACGAGTTACAGCATCGGAAGTCGGAGTTTCGGACACACGACTCTCATCTGCCTCTCTCTGCTCCGCAGCAGCAGATTTCTTGGAGGGCGCGCGCATATAGCCGAACAGATCGTCGTCCCACCACCGGATCGGATTGGCATCCGTGTAGGCGACTTTCTGTTCCCGCCAAATAGGTGCTGCTTTCCAGGCTGGATGGAATTTTTCCAGGGTGGTTCGTAGCCAATAGCGGAAAGCCTGAGCAGATACATAGGGATAAGTTCCCTCGCGAGTGCGGATCACTTTTACGCCAGCCACGTTATCAAACAACCGCCCCTGAACGTTACCCAGGTTGTTCAGCGCTGAGGCAGGCGCATCAATCAGAAACAGTCCGGTTACGAAAGCCATGGTATCCTCCTTTTCTCTAAAATATAGTTTGCGTTTGCGGTTTAAGAAGCCGCTTCTGACTCTTCAGAGGCTTCCGGGATTGCCTCCAGATGGCCTTTGATCCAGCCTTTATGGTAAAGCTGCTCAATCATACGAATGAGCACCAGGTCGCGCGCCAACCGCCAATCCGATGCAGGCATCTCATTGCCCTCTTCAAAAATGGCGATGTACGGATCCAGAGTGATGAGAGGAGCATTGCCATGCCGTATATGGGCCAGATTGGCTTTGATGAGAGCCGCGCGGAAACGGTCGTAGCGATGCTGAAAGAAAGCGGTGAAGAAAGCCCTGTCATTCTGCTGGCTAACATAATCCGCCAGGCGGTCACCTAACTCCCGAATCTGCTGGATGCGTTCTTTGTCCATATTCATTACCCTCCTTAAAAATAATTCGGTGATTTTCCAAGAGACAAGGTCAGCCTCGCCTCGCAATGAATAGGTACGGCGAGGATCACCCTCAGAACGATTACGGTCTGGTATGCGTAAGAAGTGGCGGCGCACAAATTCATGTGCGTTCTGTGGCAGGAGAAAAAGGTCTTCATATACCATATTCCGCTTGGGAGGTGTATCCTGGTTATTCTCACCTTCTTGGCGTTTCCGCTTATGACGGTCAGGGCGTGAAGACCACCAGGCCCGTCGGGTAATGGCCTCCCATTCCGATTTGTAGTCCGGACTGAGAATTTCCCGAAGAAATTCGATCAATTCCAGAGGCAAATAGTAGATATCCAGAGAGGGAGATGCTCCCAGGTTGCTCAGATGATAGGCTGTGACTGAGCATGGGCGATGTTCAGAAACCTCGTCTCTTCGACGCTGTTCCACCTTCAATAACGTTTCAATTAGCAGTGTTTTGGGCGAAGATCGGGCTTCGGGCATTTTTTTACTACCGGCTTGCTGTGCCAGTTGGAGTGCCCGACGATTCTCCTGCAAAAATTCCCAGGCAAAATCATAGATGAGGTCCGGATTATCGGAGTGAACTGCCAGCAGCCGACCACCGCACTTGGCGCAACCTAAAGGGAATGCCTGAATAGCCAGTATGGCCTCACCAGAGACAGGCAACCCTGCATCCCCCCATGGAAAAAAGTTGATCGTACCTTCTCCGGTTAGTAATGGAATATGCTGGCGAAAAGCCCGACCCGGTGGAATCTTATCGGAAAATGCAATACCGATTGCCGGCTTCCCCGTAAATACACAACGTTCTTCCAAACGCGGAACTTCCGCCCGATATCCACGCAGTATCCGATTTGCATACTCGGCGCGCTTCTCTGGGGTTCTATCAAAGGCTGGTTGGGTGAAGCCAGAGTTCGGAAAGGCGACCGTCAGAAATGACTTCAGAGGATCCAAGATATACTGCCTGGTCATAAAGTCCGCAATCCGGTTCAGGTCTGTCTCGGTCAATAAGCGGGGATCTGGCTTTTCTGCAAAAGCAGCAATCGTGGCGATACCCACATCTACCAGAGGATGCCCTGTGTAACTCAGCATGATCACCCCCCTTTGGAAAGCGTACGTTTTGAGGATACATCTACTGCTCTTGTGTGCTCCTCCGCCACCCGCTCCCGCAGCCACGCGGGCTCCAGCACCTGCACCCGCGCGCCGTAATACAGCAGCCAGTTCACCATTTCCGGGGTAATGCCCACGTGGAATGTCACCCGCACGCGGCCATCGGGCAGGACTTCGCTTTCCTGGCTCTTATGCCAGACCTCCTCCACCACCCAGCGGCCCGCTTCCGGCTCAAACAGCAACTCCACTCGCTCCGGCTCGCCGGCCGCGCCCCGCATCAGCCCCCAGGCGTCCCCCAGATAGGCGTCCACGTCAAAGTCCGCTGGAATGGTGTAGGCTGTCTCCAGAATCTCTGCTTCCAGCACCCGGTCTACCTTGAACTGGAGCACCTCCTGGCGACGGTGGTCGTAGGCGATCATGTGCCAGGAACGGCCGTAGGCCATAATGTGGTAGGGTTCTACGACCCGCTCTGTGGGCTGGCCGTCGCGGGAGGCTGTCGCGTAACGGATGCGGACCTGGCGCCGTTCCGCCATGGCCCGGTGCAGCAAGGTGAGCATCTCCTGGCGATGAGCCTTCATAGCCCGGCGGGGCAGTTGCTCCAGCGCATCCCGTACCAGATACCGAAACTCGTCCGGGAAGAGAGATTCCAGCCGGGCGATGGCCGCAGCCAGTTCTGCGGAGTTGATGCCGGGGATGGCCTGGGCTGCCCGAGCCGCCACCAGTAGCGCCAGTGCTTCGGAGAAAACAAATGTAGATGTCGGCAGTTGGGGTAAGCGCTCGAAATAATACGCACCATCTTTGTGCCGGAGGGGCAAGCCCAGGCGGTACCGGATGATTTCCAGGTCTTTCTGGATCATCCTTTCGCCGATTTCGCAGTGCTCAGCGAGGGCCCGGCGGCTCCAGCGGTGCGGCTGCGTTGCAATTAACTGGATGATCTCCAGCACCCGGGCTGTACGGCGGATCGTGTTATCTCGTC
>CAKZOY010000573.1 GCA_937138275.1 uncultured Chloroflexota bacterium | reverse complement strand
TTTTCCAGCACAACAGAGACCACCTTTCCCGACTTTTGGGCCCGCCGATGACTACGCAAAACCACAAGGCCCGTCCGAGGATGAAAGAGCAGGAAATCGCCCATTTAACCGCCTTCTTCGCCACCCAGCCGGACGTGGTGGCTGCCTACCTCTTCGGTTCCCAGGCTCAGGGGAGAGCCACTCCCCGGTCCGACGTGGACATCGCTGTCCTGCTGACCCGAATGCCCGACCTGCTGGCTGGAGAGCCGGACCGTCAAAGGCGCTCCTCCGCCGACGGGTGGACGTAGTCATCCTCAACACGGCCCCACCCACCCTTCAGCATCAGGTGCTCCGATACGGTCGTTTGATTTACGAAGGGGACCGGCAGGCAAGGATAGAATTTGAAGTCCGGGCCGGCAAGATATACGCCGACCTGAAGCCGATGCGTGAGTTCTTCGCCAACGCCCTTTTCCGGGAGATTGAAGAAGGAGAACTGGGTGGACGTAGACGACATTCTCATTGAAACATTTAGCAACCCGGACCACATATCCCGAAAGGAGGCCCATTATGATGCTCGTTTACCCTCGCGCTGCCAGTGTATGGTCAACCATTCTCTGGATCCTTATCATCATCCTGCTGATCCTGCTGATCCTTTACCTGGTCTGGCTGTTCACCCGGAAGCGGGAAAAGGCCGAAACCGGCCGCGCCGAGGCTGCCATCCGGCCAGAGGTTGCCCCACCCTCCGCCCCTGCGCCCCCAGCCGAGATGGCCCCTCCGGTGACAACTCCCCCCACCCCCACCGAGGCCGCAGCGGAAGTCCCTCCCGACGACCTGACCCGCATAGAGGGAATCGGGCCGAAAGTCGCCCAGGTCCTGAATTCCA
Source organism: uncultured Chloroflexota bacterium (assembly GCA_937138275.1). Classification (GTDB taxonomy): domain Bacteria; phylum Chloroflexota; class Anaerolineae; order B4-G1; family DUEL01; genus SpSt-77. Next base: position 2,850 of record CAKZOY010000573.1, on the reverse strand, counting down.
TCGGCATCACCACCTTCGCCGCGCTCGCCAATGCTGACTACACGAAGGTCAAGCAGGCGCTGGCGGATGCCGGATGGCCGTATATGGACCCCGCCGGTTGGATAGAGCAGGCCCGACTGGCGGCTGAAGGGAAATGGGAGGAACTGGCAGCCCTCCAGGAGCGCCTGAAGGGCGGACGTCAGACCTCATAAGCACCGGGGATATCCTCCAAACCGATCGTCGCCTGTGGGGGGCTTTGCCGATAGACGTCGCTGCGCCAGCCCCCTCTTAGGGAAGCGCGCGGATTCTGGGGCGGGCGGCTTCGCCGCCCGCCCCAGAATCGCGCCTTTCCCGCACACTCCCTCATCGGAGGAAACGGATGACAAGCCTGCTTGTTCGCAACGCCACCCTGCTGGTCACGATGGACGATACCGGTCGGGAAATCCCCGACGGGGGCCTCTTTGCCCGTAACAGCGTCATTGAGCAGGTCGGCCCTACCCCCGAACTCCCCCCTTCCGCCGACTATGTCATAGACGCCCGCGGGATGATCGTCCTGCCCGGCCTGGTCAATACCCACCATCATCTCTACCAGACCCTCACCCGCGCCGTCCCCGCCGCCCAGGACGCTACCCTCTTTGAGTGGCTGAAGACCCTCTACCCCATCTGGGCGGGACTGACCCCCGAGGCCGTCTACGTGAGCGCGTTGGTGGGGCTGGCCGAACTGATGCTCTCCGGCTGCACCACCGCATCCGACCACCTCTACATCTACCCCAACGGCTGCCGGATTGACGACGAAATCCGCGCCGCGCAGGAGATCGGCATCCGCTTCCACGCCAGCCGCGGGGCGATGAGTCTGGGCGAAAGCAAAGGGGGGCTGCCCCCGGATCGGGTGGTGGAAGATGAAGAGTTCATCCTGAAAGACATGCAGCGGGCAGTGGAAACGTACCACGATCCCCGCCCCCACGCTATGCTCCGCATCGTCCTGGCCCCCTGTTCTCCCTTCTCCGTCACGCCCGACCTGATGCGGGAGGCGGCAAAGATGGCCCGCGCCTACGGCGTCCACCTCCACACCCATCTGGCCGAAACGCTGGACGAAGAACAGTTCTGCCTGGAACAGTTCGGCCATCGGCCGGTGGGGTACGCCGAAGCCCTGGACTGGGTGGGCAACGACGTCTGGTACGCCCACGGAGTCCATATAAATGAAACCGAAATCGGGCTGCTGGCCCGCACTGGGACCGGCGTCTGCCACTGCCCCAGTTCCAACATGCGGCTGGCGTCGGGCATCGCGCCCGTCCGGGCCTACCTGGACTCCGGTGTGAAGGTCGGGCTGGGTGTGGATGGCTCTGCCAGCAACGACTCCTCCCACCTGTTGGCGGAGGCGCGGATGGCGATGCTCCTGCAACGGGTGTCCGGGAACCCCCGCGGGCTGACGGCGCGCGAGGCGCTGTACCTCGCCACGCGCGGCGGAGCGGCCGTCCTGGGTCGGGATGACATCGGCCAACTGGCCCCCGGCTTCGCCGCCGATTTCATCGCCTTCCGCCTGGACCGTCTGGACTACGCCGGGGCCCTTCACGACCCCGTCGCCGCGCTGGTCTTCTGCACCCCCCAGCGGGTGGACCTTTCGGTCATCAACGGTCGGGTAGTGGTGGAAGACGGGCAATTGCTGACGGTAGACCTGGGCCCCATCGTGGAACGTCACAACAACATCGCCCGCCAACTCGTTCGCGGCGACTAATTTGCAATTTTGAATTTGCAATCCGCATGCGCGTCCTGATCGTCTCCAAAGCCTGCCTGGTCGGCATATACCAGCGCAAACTGGAGGAAATCGCCCGCCTGGGCGTGACGCTCCGCGCCGTCGTCCCGCCGTACTGGAAGGATGAGCGCGGCGTTCTCCCGCTGGAACGGGTCCACACCGAAGGATACGAACTGGTCGTGGAGCGGATGGCCCTGAACGGCCATTTTCACCTCCACTTCTACCCGCGCCTGGCCCGCCAGATCCGGGAGTTCGCGCCGGACATCGTCCACCTGGACGAGGAGCCGTATAACCTGGCGACGTTTCACGGGATGGTCCTGGCGCGGCGGGCCGGATGCCGGACCCTGTGGTTCAGTTGGCAGAACCTGCTTCGCCGCTACCCGCCCCCCTTCTCCTGGATGGAACGGTACTGCCTGCGCCGCGCCGACGCCGCCATCGCCGGTAGCCAGACTTCGGCGCAGGTCTGGCGGGCCAAGGGGTACACCGGCCCGCTGGCGGTCATTCCCCAGTTCGGGGTGGACCCGGAGCGGTTCGCCCCCCCGCTCTATCGGGAAGACGATCGCCCTTTCACCATCGGCTTCGCCGGACGGCTGGTGGAGGAAAAGGGAGCGGACCTCTTGCTGGACGCCGTCGCGGAGATGCCGGAGGTCCGCCTGGAAATTCTGGGCAGTGGGCCGATGCGCCCCGTCCTGGAAGAAAAAGTTGCCGCGCAGCAACTTACCGGGCGGGTAGTTTTCCTGGGGACTCTTCCCTCCTTCCAGATGCCCGACTTCTACCACCGCCTGGACGCGCTGGTCCTGCCGTCCCGCTCCCACCCCAACTGGATAGAACAGTTCGGGCGGGTGCTGGTGGAAGCGATGGCCTGCGGAGTCCCCGTGGTCGGCTCCACCTGCGGGGAAATCCCCCACGTCATCGGCGACGCGGGGCTGATATTCCCGGAAGGGGACGTTGGGGCACTACGAGAATGTTTACGCCGTCTCCAGAGCGATCCGGCCCTGCGGGCGGAACTGGGGCGCCGGGGACGGGAACGGGTGCTGGCCCACTTCACCCACGCCCGCATCGCCGCCCAGACTGTGGAAGTGTACCAGCAGATATCACCTTTCCATCACCGTTCGTAG
>CAKZOY010000572.1 GCA_937138275.1 uncultured Chloroflexota bacterium | reverse complement strand
CGTCTGGCTTTTGCCCTTCCAGCGGCCTTTTCCAGGGGCGCAGCCGCTAATTTTTGTTTATAACTTAAAATTTGCCATTGTCAATGTAATCACGACCCTGACGCTGTGCCTGTGCTCTTATGACGGGGTTTGCGGGCCGCGGCTTCGCCGTCGCCCGCAAACCCCTTTTCCTAATACGCATTCGGCGAACGGAAGATGTTCACAATGGTGCGCAAGATGATTTTGATGTCCAGCAGAAGCGACCAGTTCTCAATGTACCAGAGGTCATACTTGGTCCGCTCGACGATGGACGTATCGCCCCGCAGGCCGTTGACCTGGGCCCAGCCGGTCATTCCGGCCTTCTCCCGGTGGCGGTCCATATAGCGGGGGATGGAGCGGCGGAACTGAGCCACGTAGACGGGCCGTTCCGGCCGCGGGCCGACCAGGCTCATTTCCCCCAGAAGAACGTTGATGAACTGCGGCAACTCGTCCACATTCAGACGCCGTATGATATTCCCCAGACGGGTCACCCGCGGGTCGCCGGGGCGGGTCCATCCCGGCCCTGCCGCTTCGGCATCCTGCCGCATGGAGCGGAACTTGAGCATCGGGAACGGACGGGCATCCAGCCCCATCCGCTCCTGGACGTAGAAGGCCGGGCCGGGAGAGTCCAGTTTGATGAGAATCGCCGTCAGGAGCATCAGCGGGGAGAGGAGAATCAGCCCCACCGTTGCGCCGACGATGTCCATCAGCCGCTTCGCTACCCGCCGCCAGCCCCGCAGCGCGATGTCCCGCACCGTCAATAAGGGCAGGCCGCCCAGGTCGCCGATGCTCATCGGCCCGGCCATAATCTGGAATACGTCCGGGAAGACCTTAATCGTTACCTTGCCCCGCTCGCACTCGGAGATGAGGTCCAGGATTTCCTGATGGGTCGCTTCCGGAAGGGCGATGATGACCTCATCCACCGTGTGCTCTTCCAGCAGACGGGCCAGGTCGCGGGCGTTCCCCAGGATGGGCGCCGGAAGCGTGACGGATGGGTATCCCTCCACCTCCACCGCCCCCACCACCTGATAGCCCAGGCCGGGGTTGCCCAGAATCTTGTGCAGGATCATCCGCGCCACGTCGCCGGTGCCCACCACCAGCACCCGATCCCGCCCCCAGCCGCGGGCCATCAGCGTTGCACGCAACCGCCCATGGGCCAGCCGTCCCACCGTAACCAGCACGATGGTCAGCAGCCAGGCGTAAACGATCATCCCACGGGGGTAATCCAGTTCCAGAGGCGTATTCTTGAAAAGGAAGTAAATGAGGGCGACGCCGGCGACGGTCCCGGCCGTCCCCCCGCCGACAATCTGGTAGAACTCGTCCACGCGAGAGGGGCTGCGGGCCAGCGTGTAGAGACGGTTGAAGGCAAACGCCAGTAGAACGGCCACCACATGGGCCAGGGCCATCCACACGTAGGATGCGGGAGGGGCCAGGGTGACCGCGATATCCGGAAAGGGGATCAGAACCCGCAACCAGTACGCACCGTAAAAGGCCACTGCGGCCATCAGCGCATCGGTCAGAATCAGAGTGCCCAAAAAGAAAGCCAACGCTCTCCGCTTCCTCATCTCACACTCTCCATCTACCTACCTGCTTCCTGCTTCCTGCTACTACTCCCGCCAGTCGCCAGCGCCACCGCTCCAGCATCGTCCGCCCCCAGATGGCTGCCAGAATCAGGACGTGGAGAGGCCAGGGGGTCTGGGCGGCGTAGTGCTTGCGGTAGAAATGGTCCATCGCCCGCCAGAACTCCACCTGGGCGCGCGCGTTCCGGCCGCTGGCAGCCCGTTTGATGTGCAGAACCGTCACTTCGGGATTGTAGTACACTTTCCACCCCGCGGCCTTGATCCGGTAGCACCAGTCCAGGTCCTCGCCGTACATAAAGAACCCCTCGTCCATCAGCCCGACCTGCGCGATCGCTTCCCGACGGACCATCATGAAGGCCCCCACGACCGCGTCCACCTCGGTCATCACGTCGGGGTCCAGGTAGGTCATATTGTAGCGCCCGAAGCGGGGGCTTTTCGGGAACAGGCGCGCCAGGCCGGAGAACCGGTAGAACGAGACCTCCGGCGATGGGAAAGAGCGGCGACAGGCCAGGTCCAGCGAACCGTCCTGCCGCACCAGTTTGGGCCCGGCAACCCCGGCCTCCGGATGGGCGTCCATAAACGCCAGCATCTTCGCCAGACCGTCCGGAGGCAATTCCGTATCCGGGTTCAGAAGGAGCGCATAGCGAGGGGCCTGGGGATCGTCCGGATACCCCATCAGGCGCAACCCCTGATTGTTCGCCGCCGGATATCCCCGATTCTCCGCGTTGACAATCCGATGCACCTGGGGGAATTCAGCGGCGACCATCTCCGCGCTGCCGTCGGAGGAGCAGTTATCCACCACGCAGACCTCAAAGGTGAAATCCCCCCGGCTGGCGGAGACGGTTTGCAAGCAAGTCCGCAGCAGGTCGCGGGTGTTGTAGTTGACAATGACGATCCCCAGGTCGGTCATTGGCTACGGTTCGGGTAGAAATCCGCCACCGGTTCGGGCGCGGTGTAGGCGATAGTCGCCGCGCGGCCGCGCGCCGTTTCGGGGGCCAGGGCCGTTGGCAGGGAGGCGACCGGTAGCGCCAGCGCTATAACCGTCCGGTCCGCCGAGAGCCAGTAGCGCGGCTCGCCGCCGTCCAGAAAGTTGCGTTGGGCAGCGTTCCAGAGAAGCAGGTACGTGTGAAATGCCCCATCGGTCGGGTCATAGTAGAGCCCGATCGCCACCTCATCGCCCAGGCCCTGATTGACCGGGCGGGTGCCGGGCGGACGACCCGTTGCGGGATTCCCGTCCAGGTCCAGGACGAAGAACCAGTCCGTCCGCACGGGGAGTTGCGCCGGGATCGGGGCGTACAGGGCCATCCAGACCACCACTTCCCCCTCCTGCGCCCAACCGGTCAGTTCGGCAGGCAGCGTCTCCCCTCCGAGCAAAAGGCGAGCGTCCTGGGCAAACGACGCGTTGCGGATATCCAGTCCCTCAGAGGGCGCCGACGCGGGGGCGCCGGTATTGTAGACGGTCAGGTCTCCGGCTCCGTCCGCCTCCGGAATGGGCGTCGGCTGGGGGGTGGGGATGGGGGTCGGCGTCGGGACAGGGGTCGGCGTGGGGCGCGGGGTGGGCGTACATGCGACGATGTGGACGTAGGCCCGGCCCCGTTCGCCCCCCGGCCCAACGGCCTGCACTTCGTAGTTGCCAGGTATCTCCCCGGCGACGTACCGCCCATCCTCGCCGATGGTGCCTCCGGTGGCAGCCCAGCGGGAGGCGGGGACCGGCGCGGCGGCGAAGTTCGCCGTCTCGCCGATGCAGAGGGTCACCTCCGCAGGCTCTACGGAAAGCGCCAGGGGGCGCTGGGAAGGCCGGGCTGCCAGTTGCAGGACGCTGCCCAGCGCTGTGATGAAGACGATGGCGACCAGGAAAATCGTCAGCCAGGTCAGTGCGGTGCGCAGCGGAGAAGTCAACACGTCTACAGTTCCTTTCTACCCCGGATGAACCGGAAGCGGGCGACCTGGCGGGTGGTGGGGCGGATGGTGGCGGTCTCGGAGACGCGCCAGCCGCAGACCCAGAGAATCTCCCCGTCCCCGGCAACCAGCAAGGGCAGGGAGTCCCGCCAGGCACGGGGGATTTTGGCGTTGATCATCCAGTCGGTCAGGCGCGGGGCCTGGCCCGCCATCCCCTGGGGCCGGAAACGGTCGCCGGAACGACGGGTGCGCAGGAGGAGCGGCTCTCTGACGCTCGCTGCGTCCAGGTACGCCGTCCAGCGGTCCGGGTTCCCCTCCACCGTTGCGGCCGTCCAGGTGTCCAGGAAGGACGCCTCCAGATGCCATTTCCCGTCCGGCAGCGGGGTGAGGCCGGGCAGCCCTACGGGCAACTCCGTCCCCGAAGGGAGCACGGGACCCTCCGGCGGGGGTTCGTAGTCCGCATCGGCGACGGTCAGGACATCGTAGCCGACGATGAGGGCCAGCCCTCCGGGCAGGGTCGCCCGGTTGCCCGTGGTGCCCTCCCGACCGACTCGCACCGCGGCCTCCACGTGGACAAAGTCCACATCCCGCAGCCAGGGGCGCAGCCGGTAGGCCGCCTCGCGGATGAGCGCCCGCTGGATGGAAAGGGGCTGGGCGTTCCAGCCCGCCCGGTCCAGGACAATAGCCTCGTCGCTTTCCCGGCGCACCACCTCGCCCCAGGCCCAGTCCCGCATCCGGGTCAGGAGTTCGTAGTCGGCCGCAATTACCTCGGCCATATGCAGGAGACGGCGCCGGATGTTAGGGTTGTAGGTCTCCAGCAAGGGCAGAAGTTCGTGCCGGAGACGGTTGCGGAAGTAGGTGGTGTCCAGGTTGGAACGGTCAAAGCGGGGCTGCAGGCCCAGTTCGGCGCAATACTGCTCAATCTGCGCGCGGGGGGTTCCCAGGAGTGGGCGAATAAGGACGGGCGGGGGAGACGGCAGAGAGTAATCCCCCATTCCCTCCAGGAGACGGTATTCGGCGATGGACGTAGCGGGCCGCATTCCCCGCAGGCCGGCGGGCCCGGCGCCGCGCAGGAAGTGCATCAGCACCGTCTCGGCCTGGTCGTCGGCGTTATGGCCGACGGCAATGCGGGATGCACCGACCTGTCCGGCGACGTGGGCCAGAAACGCGTAGCGGACCCGCCGGGCGGCCTCCTCAAAGGCCAGTTTGTGCCGACGGGCGATGGCGGGCACGTCCTCCTTCGCCAGCGTGACCGACAGTCCCCATTGCCGGGCCAGGTCGGCGACAAAGGCGGCATCGGCGTCGGCGTCCTCGCCGCGCGCGCCGTGATGGAGATGGGCCACATGGAGGCGAAGATGGTGCTCTTCCTGCAACCGCCTCAGCAGATGGAGCAGGCAGAGAGAATCCGGCCCGCCGGAGACCCCCACCACCACGCCGTCGCCCACCGTAAGCAGGCGGTGTCCTTCTATAAAGTCCCGTACCTGAGAGAACAGGTCCATTTTACCAGTTCTATCCATAGGGGTAGACCGGAATCCCCTCGCGCGCCATCCGGTCCACCGTCTCCTTCACCGCGATGTACTCCTCTTCCGCGTACACATGGGGCTCCAGGCGGGGAATCCCCAGGGTCTGTTTGACCAGCGCGTATGCGTCTTCGCGCCGCTCCCCCCGGTAGACGACCAGCAAGTCCACGTCGCTGGCGACGGTCGCGCGCCCTCTGGCATACGAGCCGAAGAGAACGACCCGAAGGAGCGGGAGACGGGCCTCAAGTTGAGGGAGATTCTGCTTCAGGTGATGCAGGATGTCTTCCCGGCTCCATTTCGGATAGAAGACGCGCACAGAACTGGACGATCGCTTCCGCATAACGGATCAGCCTTTCCGCTTCTGCCCGAATGTAGCGGGTCCTGGGAGAACCCGAAGGATGGGCATTGGGATACCGGGTCGGGATATAGGCTTTGTCCAGTTCCAGAGCCTGGTGAAGGAGTTCTTGAGGGACCGGGTGGGTCTGAGAGAGTTCTTCCAGCAAATCGGCCACCGAATGTCCCCACGCCTCTGCTCCCATTTTCTGAAACACGGCTTTGACCGCTTTTTCTGCGGCCTGCTGGGCAGAAAAGCAAGCCCATTCGTAAAAACCGTGTTCGGCATCGCTCTGGGCGTGTCGTAAATCCCCTTCCGCCTGGTCCATCCAGTCACGGCTTCTTTCCATACCCCATCCCTCTTGTGGGCCACCGCATCGGGCAGCAAGCGCGCGTCAGAGCATAAACGGGCCCGCGTCCGCCGAACGCGGCCTCTTTCTGCATCAGAGTGATAATGGAATACGGGTTGTAACTGTTCAGGCTATTGTCCTTCAGCGGTTGAAATCACCCCTCAGGGGCTTGCCGCCGGGCGTCCACCGGTGTGGACGCCGCCCCGGCAACCGCGCAAGCGGTCGCCCGGCACAAGTGCCCTCCCCGGTGCGGTTTCAACCGCTGGCTGAACGGTTCCTACGGGTCAGGATGACTCCACCACTTTGTAGACGCGGTCCCCGACGCGTGCCCGGTGCGCCACCCGGATGCCGATCTCGGCCCCCGGCCCCGCTTCCCGGATGTCCTGATGCCAGGCCTGCATGGAGGTGACCTTTTGGGTGAAGTCTGTGGTTTGCCCGCGCACCCGGATCGTATCGCCGACGGCTAGGTAGCCGGTGAGCGTGACCCCGATGACGCTGATCTTCCCGTACCAGTGGGAGACCCTGCCGATGAGTTCTTCTTCCATCGCCCCCCTCCTCACGGATCGCGTGGACCCTTGCGGGGCCGGATGTGCGGCCCCGCGCTGTGCTCTCTCCCCCAACCTCCGTAGGGGCAGGTTTGAGACCGCCCTGTGGGCGGGTTTGAACCCCCCTACGGCCCGACGGTTTCGCGTCGGGCGGGGCGCGGCCAGATGCCCACCCAACCGCTTCAGTTTGCGCCTATGCCCCCAGCCATTTCCGAAGGCGACGAGGTGAGGGTAAGGTGCCTCATCCCCTG
>CAKZOY010000571.1 GCA_937138275.1 uncultured Chloroflexota bacterium | reverse complement strand
CGGAGGAGCGCCGGGCGCTGCTGGAGGCCGTCTTTGCAGCAAGCCCGTGAAGGATGGACACGAATTAACACGAATTAACACGAATTACACGAATTAACACGGATTACACAGATTAACACGGATTGCACGGATTTTTGTATTAAATTTGTGAAAATCCGTGAAATCTGTGGCCAAAATCTGTGAAATCCGTGTAATCCGTGGCTAAAATTTGTGAAATCTGTGTAATCCGCGGCGAAAATCTCAGAAGGATCGCTCAATGAAAGACGCATTGCTCATTCTGCGCGACCGACTATCGCAGGCAGTCGCTCTGGGGAAAGGGGAAGACCGGAAAGAGTACGCCGTTCCCGGCCTGTGGGTAGACCCCAGCGGCCCGCCTGCCCGCCGGAAGGTCAACCCGTATCGCTTCTACCTGGAGCGGGTGGAGGAAATCCTCCATCAGCCCCCGGAGCCTCCACTGGCGGGCAAAGACGGGGCCTGGTCCCGGCAGGCCGTCACCTACAACGTCCTGGTGCGGGCTACCACCGCCTTTGACCACGACGGCGACGGTCGCCTCTCCACCGAACCGATCGGCGACGGCTGGCGGGAGACGGGCACGTTCCTGAAATCCATCGCCCTCCTGCCCATCCTGCGGTCCCTGGGGTTCAACGTCATCCACCTCCTGCCCATCACCGCGGTGGGACGGGACGGGCACAAAGGGAACCTGGGCTCCATTTACGCCATCCAGAACCCCTACCGCCTGGACCCCCTTCTCTCTGAGCCGATCCTGGGGATGGAGGTGGAGGAGGAGTTTGCTGCGTTTGTCCAGGCCGCACATCATCTGGGGATGCGGGTGGTGGTGGAGTTCGCCTTCCGTACCGCGTCGCTGGACGCCGATTGGGCGGCCGAACATCCGGAGTGGTTCTACTGGATTCGCGCCGACGTCCCCGACCGGGGGCCGGGGGAAGTGCGGGAAGATGCCTATGGAGCACCTGTCTTCACTCCGGAGGAACTGGCGGTTATCAAGGAAAGGGTAATGCGTGGGGAGCGGTCCGACCTGATCCCGCCGCACGAGGTCTACCGCCGGATGTTCACCCCGCCCCCGCCGCGGGAATCGGTCCACAAAGAGGGGGATCGCTGGATCGGCGTCCTCCCCGACGGGACGCGCGTGCGCATCCCCGGAGCGTTCGCCGACTGGCCCCCGGACGACCCGCAGCCGCCCTGGACCGACGTCACCTACCTGCGCCTGTACGACCATCCGGACTTCAACTACATTGCCTACAACACCGTGCGGATGTACGACGCGCGCCTGGCCCGACCGGAGAACGCTATGGAGCCCCTATGGCGACACATTGTGGAGATTCTCCCGTACTACTGCCGGACCTTCGGCATAGACGGGGCGATGGTGGATATGGGCCACGCCCTGCCACCGGACCTGAAGCGGCGCATTGTGGAGGCGGCCCGCGCCGTCCATCCGGAGTTCGCCTTCTGGGACGAGACGTTCTCCTACGACGGTGGGCTGGCGGAGGAAGGGTACAACGCGGTCATCGGCAACTACTGGTGGGCTGTATGGCGGCCGGAACACCTGGTGAACAGCCTGCTGCGCCCACTGGCTCAGACGGGCCTGCCGCTGCCGTTCTTTGCCGGGCCGGAGAGCCACAACACCCCGCGCGCGGCGGCCCGTCCCGGCGGGCTGGCGGCGGCGCGGATGGCCTGGGGACTGGGCTGTGTCCTTCCGGCGATCCCCTTCTGTCATTCCGGTCTGGAGGTCGCAGAGATGATGCCGGTGAACACCGGGCTGGACTTCACGCCGGAGGAATTGCCCCACTATCCTCAGGAGAAACTGGCCCTGTTCAGCGCCGTCGCCTACGGGTGGGAGAACGAGCCCAATCTGGTGGACTGGATCGCCCGCACCCTGGAGGTACGGGCCCGCTACGCCGACCTGATCGCCGACCCAGACCCATCCACCTTCCGGTTGCCGGAGAGCGACGATCCGATGGTCTGGGCCGTGGTGCGCTGTCGTGGGGATGTGGGCATTGCCGCCGTAGTCAACCTGGACCCGGAGAGGGCCCGGCGGTTCTCCCTCCCCCTGCCGACCTCCCGTTCCGCCGTCCATGACCTGCTCACTGGCGAATCCCTGCCCCTGCGGGAAGGTCGTCTGGATGCCGAATGGCCTCCCGGCGGCTTCGCCCTGCTGGAACTCTAACAGATTACGTTTTACTTTTTACTTTTTACGTTTTACTTCCGGATCACGCTATGGAACCCCTTCGCCTCTTTATCGCCATTCCGTTGCCGGAGCCGCTCTTGCGGCAGATGGCCCAGGTCCAGCGCGCCCTGGAGAAACAGATGCCTGCGGGAAGCGTCCGCTGGGTGAACCCGGAGGGCATCCATCTGACGCTGAAGTTTCTGGGGGATACACCGGAGGGGAAAGTCCCGGCGATCCGGGACGCGCTGGCCGCCGTCGCCCGGCGCGCCGTTCCCTGCACGTTCACCGTGGGCGACCTGGGATGTTTCCCGAACCTCCGACGTCCGCGCGTGGTCTGGGTGGGGGTTCAGGAACCGGGCGGTCAACTTCAGGCGCTTCAGGAGGCCGTGGAGAGCGCGATGGTCTCTCTGGGATACCCGCGGGAAGGGCGGAAGTTCTCCCCGCACTTGACCCTGGGACGGGTGAGAGATTCCGTTCCCTCCCGGGATGCAGCGCGCATCGGAGAGGTGGTGGGCGCCACCGCGCTGGGGACGCTGGGAGAGGTGCGGGCAGACTCCTTCGCCCTCATCCGAAGCGTTCTCAAGCCGACGGGGGCCGAGTACACCCCGTTGGCGGAGTTTCGGCTGGAAGGCTGAAAGGTCCGGCCTGTTCCGGGATTGCAGGGGGCATCTATGGATGAACACAGGCCGATCCGGGACTCATTATCGTATATGCGGACTGAACTGGCAGCCCTGCGCCGGTTATGGGCCCAGGTGCGGTTTGGCGGGGATACCCTACTGGCAAGCCGATTGCTCCCGCCGATCCAGCGGATAGAGGAATCTCTGAACCGGCTGGAGAAAGACCTGGGCGTTATTGCCGAAGGCCGTGAGCAGATGGGCGCGCTGGTGGAAGTCGCGCGGGTAGTGAACTCTTCGCTGGATCTGGATACCGTCCTCAGCAACGTGATGGACCACATCATCCGTCTTACCGGAGCCGAGCGGGCGATGCTGATGTTGTTGGACCCGGAGACAGGGGAACTGGAGTTCCGCGCAGCGCGCAATATGGACCAGGAGACAATCACCGACGACACCTTCCAGATCAGCCGCAGCATTGTGTACCGGGTCGCCCGGGAAGGCCAACCTATCCTCACCACCGACGCGTTGCTGGACCCCCGCTTTCAGGGACAGGAGAGCATCGTCAGTTACAGTCTGCGTTCCATTCTCTGTGTCCCATTACGGGTGCGCGAGCGGATTACTGGCGTCATTTATGCCGACAATCGCATCCGTACTGGCCTGTTCTCGGACCGGGATCGGGACCTGTTGTCTGCTTTTGCCGATCAGGCCGCGGTCGCCATTGAGAACGCGCGCCTGTTTGAGCGAGTAACCGCAGCCAAAAACCTGATGGACAACGTCTTCACCTCCATCGCCAGCGGCGTGATCACCACGGATAAAGAGGGACGGGTCACCCTGATCAACCGGTCGGCGGAACAAATTCTCTGGTGCTCTGCGGAACAGGCGATCGGTCTCCCCTACGCCAGGGCGTTCCCCTCCTTGCGTTCCCTCCTGGAGCCTCTGGTCGCGCGCATTCAGCGCGGACGCCGCCCGCTGGTCGTTCAGGAGATAGAAGCAGAGTTGCCCGAACGGGGGACTGCCCATCTGAAGGTAGTGCTTTCTCCGTTGCAGGACCCTGCCCAGGAGGAAGGGGGGGTGACGATCGTGCTGGAGGACCTGACCGAACAGCGTCGCCTGGAGGCCCAGGAGCGGTTCATCCGCGAAACGTTCCAGCGGTACGTTTGTCCGGCAGTGGTCCAGCGATTACTGGAGGATTCCACCACTCTGCGATTGGGCGGGCAGCGGCAGGAGGTCAGCGTCCTCTTCGCCGACCTGCGCGGGTTTACGTCGTTCAGTGAACGGTGCGGGCCAGAAGAACTGGTGGGGGTGCTCAACCAGTACCTGGCGATCGGTGCGGATGCGGTCCTGGCGGAGGAGGGGACGCTGGACAAGTTCATCGGCGATGCGGTGATGGCTGTTTTCAATGCCCCCCTCCCTCAGCCTGACCATCCGCTCCGGGCGGTCCGAGCCGCGTTGCGCATCCGGGAGGCCGTCAAAGCACATCACCTGGTGAATCCTTCCGCTCAACTTTACTACGGGATCGGGATCGCGGTAGGGGAAGCGGTAGTTGGCAACGTGGGCACGTCTCAGCAATTGAACTACACGGCGATTGGAGCCTGTGTCAATATGGCCAAGCGGCTGGAGGAACAGGCCGGTCCCGGGCAAATCCTGCTCAGCCCAGGGGCATACGAGCGGGTCCGGGATTGGGTACGGGTGCGCCCGCTACCCCCGATCAGCCTGGATGGATTCCAGGAAGCGGTTGAGGTCTACGAGTTGCTGGACCTGAAATGAAGGGGGCCGGGGAGCGGGCTTGGCCTGAACCTGCATTTACCGGGGGGCGGGCGGCCGAAGGCCGCCCGCCCCCATCCATCACAGCAGTCGCCGTTCCCGCACCGCCTCCTGAGCCATCGCGATGAACGCCTCCACCGACATTGCCCCCGGTACCTCTCCGTCCCGGCGGCGCAGGTTGACCGTCCCCTCTTCCATTTCCCGGTCGCCCACGACGAGCATGTAGGGGATTTTCTCCATCTGCGCGTCGCGGATTTTGGCCTGCATCCGTTCGGGGGAATCGTTGACCTCCACCCGCAGGCCGGCCGCGCGCAGCCGTCGCGCCACCTCCCAGGCGTAGTCCGCATGCCGGTCGGCGATGGGGATGACCACCGCCTGCACCGGCGCCAGCCAGACCGGAAACGCCCCCGCGTAGTGCTCCACCAGCACCCCGAAGAACCGCTCCAGGCTCCCCAGCAGCGCCCGATGGACCATATACGGCCGCCGGTCTTGCCCATCCCGGTCCCGGTAGGTGAGGTCAAACCGCTCCGGCACGTTAAAGTCAAACTGGATGGTCGTACATTGCCAGGCCCGGCCCAGGGCATCCTTGATTTTGATGTCAATCTTGGGGCCGTAGAAGACCGCTTCCCCCTCTATTCGTTTGTAGGAGAGATTCCGCGCCTCCAGCGCTTTGACCAGCGATGCCTCCGCCTGTTGCCACATTTCATCCGAACCGGCGAACTCCTCCAGCCGCCGCGGGTCGCGCACGCTCAACTCTATCTGGTAATTCTCAAAGCCAAAATCCCGCAACATGCTGAGGCTGAAGTCCAGGACCCCCAGAATCTCGTCCTCTATCTGTTCCGGCGTGCAGAAGATATGGGCGTCGTCCTGAGTGAAGCCGCGCACCCGCAGCAGGCCGTGGAGGACGCCGCTGCGCTCGTAGCGGTAGACCGTCCCCAGTTCTGCCCAACGCAGGGGCAGGTCGCGGTAGGAGCGGAGGCGGGTCTTGTAGATGAGGATGTGGAAGGGGCAGTTCATTGGCTTCAGGTAGTACTGAATCCCCTCAATGTCTATGGGTGCGTACATATTGTCTTTGTAAAACCGCAGGTGACCGGAGCGCTCCCAGAGTTGCGCCCGTCCGATATGGGGGGTATAGACGAGTTCATAACCGCCCTCGCGGTGGCGGGCGCGCCAGTGTTCCTCAATGACCTGCCGGATGCGGGCGCCTTTGGGGTGCCAGTAGGCCAGGCCTGCTCCGCCCTCTTCGTGGAAACTGATCAGGTCCAGTTCCTTGATCAGCCGCCGGTGGTCGCGCTTTTCCACCTCCTCCAGCCAGGCCAGGAACTCCTCCAGTTCCTTCGGCGTCTCCCAGGCGGTGCCGTAGATGCGCTGGAGCATCGGGCGGTGCTCGTCGCCCCGCCAGTAGGCCCCGGCGACGTTGAGAAGTGTCACCGCGTCGGGGTTGATCTCGCGCGTGTTGGAGACGTGCGGCCCGCGGCAGAGGTCCACGAAGGGGCCGTGGCGGTAGATGGAGAGGACAGGGCGCTCCTGGGTGGGGTTACCGTCCTCATCCACGCCTCCGGCCACGATGCCGTCTATCAGTTCCAGTTTGTAGGGCTGATCGGCGAAGAGGCGGCGAGCGTCGTCTTCGGTGATTTCCTGATACACGAAGTCATAGCCCTCGGTGATAATCTGGCGCATGCGCGCCTCAATATCCGCCAGGTCCTCCGGGGTGAGGGGGCGGGGGAGGTCAAAGTCGTAGTAGAAACCGGTATCAATGGCCGGACCGATGCCCAGTTTGGCCCCTGGGAACTTCTCCAGGACGGCCTGGGCCATCACGTGCGACGCCGAATGGCGGATGCGCAGCAGACGGTCATTTTGGTGTTCCTCTCCCATAGCACTCCTTTCCTAAATGCGAATTCCGCAGGTGACGGTCTCCCTCTTGAGTAT
>CAKZOY010000570.1 GCA_937138275.1 uncultured Chloroflexota bacterium | reverse complement strand
ACGGGGAGGGGGTAAGAGGGAGGGGCAAATGAAACCGGCATAGAACTGGACGATCAGGTTTATCCCTACCTATCGGAGTGACCACCCACAAGCCGAACCGCAGTTTATTTTCAGACCAGGAGACCCCCGATGAAACGATGCACCGGCTGCGTGCTCCCGGAGACCTTCCCCGGGATACGGTTTGACGAGGAGGGCGTTTGCCAGTATTGTCGGCAGATGCCAGGCCCGGAGCAGCGGGCCGCGCAGAAGGCCCACCTGCGCGCCCGCTTTGAGGCGCTGGTGGACGAAATCCGTCCCCAGCCGGGATACCACGCGCTCATGGCCTGGAGCGGCGGCAAGGATAGCACCTACACCCTGTGGCTGTTGCGGGAACAGTACGGCCTGCGCGTCCTGGCGTTCACCCTGGATAATGGCTTCACCTCCCCCATCACCCTGAAAAACGTGCGCGTGGTCGCCGAAAACCTGGGGGTGGACCACATCATCATCAAGCCCCGCTTTGATCTGCTCCAGGCCATCTTCGTTGCCTCGGCGCAAAAGGCGGACCTCTACCCACCCCGGGCGCTGGAGCGGGCCAGCAGTATCTGCAACTCCTGTATGGGGATCGCCAAGGGGATCGGCCTCCGCCTGGCTCTGGAGCGCGGCGTCCCTCTGCTGGTTTACGGATGGTCGCCCGGGCAAATCCCCCTGGCATCCGCCCTCTTCCGCTTCACATCGCCGATGCTGCGCACGTTCCTGCAGGCCGCCCGCCTCCCGCTGGAGAAAATCGTCGGCGACCAGATTGCCCCCTATTTTCCGCCGGAGGCCCTGCTGGATAATCGGGATAGACTCCCCTATAGCGTCGCGCCGCTGGCGTTTCTGGAATACCGGGAAGAAATGGTCTTCGCCTGCACCCGCGCCCTGGGCTGGGAGTCCCCATCCGATACCGACCCTAACTCCACCAACTGCCTGCTGAACAGTTTCGCCTGCCAGGTCCACATGGAACAAATGGGCTATCACCCTTACGTGATGGAACTGGCCGGCCTGGTGCGGGAAGGGTACATCAGCCGGGACGAAGCGCTGGCCCGCCTGGAGGCCCCTGCTGCCCCCGAAGTGCTGATGGCCGTGCAGGTGAAACTGGGCCTCCCACCCACCGGTATGCTCCGGACACGCAATACGTAACACGTAAAACGTAAAACGTAAAACGTAA
>CAKZOY010000569.1 GCA_937138275.1 uncultured Chloroflexota bacterium | reverse complement strand
TTTTACGTTTTACTACTCTCCATCCCGCCAACAGGGCAGCGGCGCCCAGGGCCCAGAAGAGCCAGGGGGAGGGGGCGACGCCGCCTACTTCGGGGAGGAGCGGTGCCGGTGTAGGGGTCTCCGTTGGCGGAGGAGGCTGGATAGGAGGTAGGGGAGAAGGAGTTTCTGTCGGTGTGATCGTGGGGGTAGGAGTCTCCGTCGGTGTGGGAGTGGGAGTGAACCCCGCCCACACCGCCGCAGGACGAAGAACCGTTCCGGAGAGAACTAGCAAGAACAGCAGGATCGCTACAGTTAGATACAACAGTTTTGTGCGCATTGCAATCTCTCCGGCAGAAAAGGAAGGGATCGTTGAAAACACACTGTAATATTATACCACACTTTGGTTGGAAAGTGGTTTGAAAAGGCGTAGAAAATGATTGCAAATTTGTGGACCTTTGCGAGCGCGCGGAAATTGCTCCCCCGACATCCCCTTGGCAGTTCCGGCAGAGAAGAGTATAATGACGCCAATCCCATCTCAGGAGGTTGCTATGGATTTCCTCAGCCGATTGCGCGCAGGCCCCCCGATTGTCGCCGACGGTGCGATGGGAACGATGTTGCAGGCTGCGGGCCTCCCCCTGGGTAAGCCGGGAGAGTTCTGGGTGCTGGAGCGGCCGGAGGTTGTGATGTCCGTCCACCGGGCCTATGTGGAGGCAGGGGCCGACCTCATCCTGACCTGTACCTTCGGCGGGACGCGTCCCCGTCTGGAAAAGTCGGGCCTGGCCGACCGGATCGCCGAGGTCAACCGCCGGGCGGTGGAGATCGCCCGCGAGGCCGCGGCCGGGCGGGCCTTCATCGCCGGGGATATCGGGCCGCTGGGGGAAATGCTGGCCCCGCTGGGGAAATGGTCCTACCAGGAAGCCGTAGACCTCTTCGCCGAACAGGCCGCCGCGCTGGCCGAGGCCGGGGTGGATGTCCTCTACATTGAGACCATGTCGGCGCTGGACGAGGCGCGCGCGGCGGTGGAGGGCGCCCGCAGGGCCGCGCCGCACCTCCCGATCACGCTGACCTTCTCCTTTGACCACCACGGGCGGACCAATATGGGCGTCCGTCCGGAACAGGCGGCGAAGGCCGCGCAGGAGTGGGGCGTGGTCGCCTTCGGCGCCAACTGCGGCGCGACACTGGAGATGACGGAGGGGGCGCTGCAGAAGATGCGGGCCGCTGCTCCTGATGCCCTTCTCATCGCCAAGCCCAACGCCGGCCTGCCGCGGATGGTGGCAGGCACGCCGGTATATGATATGACTCCAGAAGAGATGGCCTCGTTCGCAAAGCGTTTCCTGGCCCTGGGCGCACGCATCATCGGCGGCTGCTGCGGCTCCAATCCCGACCACATCCGGACTATCGCGCAGGCAGTGCGGTAGAAATCAGGGGCGCAGGGGAGCAGAGGAGCAGGGGAGCGGAGGAGCGGAGGGGCGGAGGAGCAGGGGAGCGGAGGTGCGGAGGTGCAGAGGAGCGGGGGAGCGGAGGAGCAGAGGTGAAGGGAGCACAATCCACGAACTACGCAACACGGAAT
>CAKZOY010000568.1 GCA_937138275.1 uncultured Chloroflexota bacterium | reverse complement strand
GCTTCAACCCATAGGGGTGGTACGACTTTTTGAGACTTTGCCAGAAGGCCGTGATACGACTTTACGAGATTCAACAACGGAATACGCAATACGTTAATATTGTGGAGGAAACTATGACCGTCAAAGCCCAAGTGACCTGGATCGGCCCCGGCCTGCGACTGGTCGGGGAGGCAGGTGGGCCAGCCATCGTGCTGGACCACGCGCTGGAGGGAGAGGATCGGCCCGAAACGGGGCCAACGCCGATGCGCGTTGTCCTGATCGGCCTCTGCGGCTGCACCGCGATGGACGTCATCTCCATTCTGCAGAAGAAGCGACAGCCCTTCAAGGGCCTGGAGGTGCATGCCACTGCCGAGCGGGCCGATGACCACCCCAAAGTGTACACCCGGATTCACCTGGAGTTCGTCGTCAAGGGCAAAGGGGTAGACCCCCAGGCAGTGGAGCGGGCGATAGAACTTTCTCAGACCAAGTACTGTTCTGTTTCGGCGATGCTGAACAAAACGGCAACTATCACCACCTCTTACCGGATTGTGGAAGAGTAAGCAGTAAAATACCCGTGAGCGCAGAAAACCGGATCGCCGAACTGGAACGGCGCATTGCCGACCTGAAGGCCCGTCTGCCGAAGCACTCGGTCCCTCCGGCGATGCTCCAGGAACTGGAGGACCTGGAGGAGGAACTGGCGCGGCTAAGGCAAGAGGAGGTGCAGGATGAGACTGGGGGCCCATGAGTCCATCGCCGGAGGGCTTCACCTGGCGTTTGACCGCGCCCGCATGGTGGGCTGCGACGCCGTCCAACTATTCGTCAAATCCAACCGCGCCTGGGCGGTCAAGCCGCTGACCGAGGAGGACATCCGCCTCTTCAAAGAGCGGGCAGCCGAGACCGGCATCCACCCCGCCGTGGGGCACGCGTCGTACCTGCTGAATCCTGCCGCACCCGATGAAGACCTGTGGCGCAGGTCCCGTGATACCCTCATCATAGAACTGGAGCGGTGCGAGGCGCTGGACATCCCCTACCTGGTGCTCCATCCCGGCTCCCATATGGGCGCGGGGGAGGAGGAGGGGTTGAAACGGGTCGCTCGGGCCCTGGGGGAAGTCCACGCGGCCACACCGGGCTTTCGTTCCCGTATCCTCCTGGAGACGACCGCCGGACAGGGCACCAACCTGGGATACCGCTTTGAACAACTGGCCTGGCTTCTGGAGAACGCTCCGGAGGAGGACCGACTGGGGGTCTGCCTGGATACCAGCCATATCTTCGCCGCAGGCTACGACATCCGCACACCCCAGGACTACGCGGCCACCCTGGAGGCCTTCGACCGGATCATCGGCCTGGACCGCCTATTTGCCATCCATCTCAATGACAGCAAAGCGGGCCTGGGGAGCCGGGTGGACCGTCACGAGCACATTGGCAAAGGACTGCTGAGCCTGGAAACGTT
>CAKZOY010000567.1 GCA_937138275.1 uncultured Chloroflexota bacterium | reverse complement strand
ATTGAAGGCTGATGAAGCGGACACCCTCTTCATGGGCACGAGTAAGTACGTAGTCTTTCTCCATCGCTTTCCTCCTTATGTTGTGAAATTGGTTTCTACCAGGACATCCGCCTGCTCCCGCACGACCACTTTGCGGTATACGTCGGACGGATGGCGGAGCGCGTCGTCCACCGTCAGCAGTTCCCGGACGGAGATCCCGAAGAGGCGCTCGTTCTCCTGCAGGTACGGTTCTATGAGCGCCCAGTCGGCGTCGGTGAGAGGGGCGAACGTTCCGCCGTTGAGTTGGCCCTCATCCACCCGCCTGTGGGGATCGCGCAGGAAGATGGCCCCACCCGAAGCCAGGGAGAAGAGGTTGCCCCCCGGATAGGGGGTGGGGAGTTCCCGCAGGACGCCGTCCTCCCCATAAGCGACCCCGTTCAGGATGACAAATCCCCCATCCCGGTGTGGGTCTCCGGCCATGAAGGACTCCGCCAGGTAGTCCAGACAGGTCCCGTTGATGACCACGCGCGGCCGCCCGACGGCGTTGATGAGGGGGCGTCCGGCGGCCGAACCCAGGACGTATACCTGGCCCCCCTTGGCCCCGTACAGGAACGTCTGGCCCACGTCTCCGTAGATGACCAGTTTGCCGTCTTTGAGGATTTGCCCGACCTGGTCCTGCCCGTCGCTGTGGAGATGGACCTCGGCCCCATCCAGGCCGGAGCCCGCGTAGTCGCCGACGTCGCCGTAGAGGTGGATACAGGTGTCGCCGGTGCGCGGGCCCAGGCCGCAGGCGGCGAAGCGCCCGCCCCGCCAGCGGTACACCACCAGACGACGCCAGCCCATCCGATGGGCGCGCACCATCCAGCGCGCCGCGCTCTCCTCCCCTTCGGGTGGGAATCCCAGGGCATCCAGCACCAGCACCGCCTCCGGCCCTGGGGCCGGGCCGAGGGAATGGCGCGTCTCCCAGGTCAGGCGGCAGAGTATGGGCGATGAGCGAGCATTTCCGGTATCGGCGAACAATCGCTCCAGGTTCGCGTCCACCAGGGTCAGGAGCGAAGCGCGCTTTTTATCCCCGATGGGCGTCCGCCGGTCGCGGACAAGGGTCAGCACCTGGCGGGCGAATTCCCATTCCTCAACGCCCTCCCGGCCGAAGTCCACCAGCCACTCCAGGCCCCAGGCCAACGCGTCCCAGTCGCAGGATGCCAGTTGTCGCCGGAGGTAGTTCCAGACGGTCGGAGCGCCGCCGTTGTCGTGTGCCCGAAGCATGTGCCGCTCCCATTCGTCCCGGAACGCGGCGCCAACTTGCTCCGGACGCAGGCGGGGCGGAGAATGGCGACGGCCGGGCATCGGCGCCACGGGATGGCCGAATTTGTTCGTGCAGGAGAGGACCAGCCCCGGCGCGCCGTCCGGGCGCGGGGTGAGGGTGAAGCAGAACGCGCCCCCGTCGGTGTGGGAGCCGCCGCGCGCCACCCAGTACAGGTCGGCCAGGGGCCGGAAGCGCGCGTCCTCCGCCGCCAGCGACCGGAGACAGGCGTTGATGGCCTGCCGTTCGCTGGCAATCAGCCCGATCTGCACCCCGTCGTTCTCCAGCAGGGCAAATACCTGCGGCCGCAGCATGCTCGTGTCGGTGATGCCCAGAAGTTCCAACCGTTCTCCTCTGGAGCGCGCGATGATGAAGAACCAGGGGCCGTCGGGAGAGCCGTGCAGGTGGACGCGCTGGATGGCCGCGTAGAGCCCTTGCTTTTCGGGCGGCAACATCCGGAAATCGTGCTCGGTGGTCGGCGCCATCGCCTCCAGGATGATTTCCAGTGGGTAACCGTAGACCCGGTCCAGCAGGTCAAACAGTTGGACGCTGACCTCGGTATCGGTCAGGAAAAGTTGCCCGATGCCCCGTTGCCGGAGGTACTCGCACATGGCGTGGTAGTTGGCGAAGTCGCCGTTGTGTACCAGGGCCTCGTTCAGGCCGATGAACGGATGGGCCCCGCCCGGATGCCAGACGCGCCCCTTGGTGGGGTAGCGCTGATGGGCGATCCAGATGTGGGCCGTCTGGTCCTCCAGAAGGTAGTACCGGACGACCTGTTCGGCATAACCTACTATCTTTAACACCGAAAGGTTTCGTCCGTGGCTGAGGACGAAGGCCCGTTTTTCGCCCAGGCTGGCGTAGAAGCGGACGTTGAGGCGGTAGGAGTTCTGGTAGACGAACTCCTCTTCCACGGCCGACGGCGGGAGGTCCACCAGCCCCTTTTCGGTGGCGAACCGTGCCAGGACGTCGGGGCGGACGCGCCCGAAGTAACGCCAGACGTCGGGTGGGCGAATTTCCAGCCCCTCCACGGCGCGATGGTCATCCAGATGGGGCAGTTCATACGCCGCCGCGATGTCAAAGTACGGGATGATGAACTCGCGCTCCACCTCCTCCCGCGCCGTCGGGTCCAGAAAGGCGATCTGCAGGAGGAAGTGGGTCTGGAGGGTCTGGGTGTCCACGCCCGCCTGGGTGGGGTCCAGCCCGACCATGGCGATGCCGCCGCCTTTGCCGTTGCCCCGGTTGTGCATTTGCATGGAGGCGGTGAGGACGTGGCGGCCCGCGATGGGGATGTTCGCCGCCAGCCCCAGCACCCCGCAACCGCCCTCGGCGGCCTCGTCCGAGCGCCGCGCGGGCGGGGTCAGCGCCAGCAATTCCCGGCGAGAACGAATGATGGCCTGTATCTGTCTCTCTTCCATGTGGGTCCTCCGGTTTGATGCGTTTCGTCTGACCGGACGCGGTCAGGCCATATGCTTTGTCCCACCCGACGCAAAACCGTCGGCTGTAGGGGGTGGTTTCACCCCCTACACTGAGGGCTGTTTGTAGTGCGTCACGGAGCGCAGCGGAGTGGCGCTTCAGCCTGAGCAGTTCAGCCCGACGCTGAACCGTCGGTGGTTTTTCCCATCACCACGAAGAGCACAAAGGACGGCACAAAGGGCACAAAGAATTATTTCTCTCTGCGCTCCTCTGCGCTCTCTGGGTCTCTGTGGTTTTTTGAACACCGCGGAGGGCACAAAGGACCACCCCGGCTGAATGGTTACGGGGAATTTTTCTCCCTAAATAAATTGACAATGGCAAATTTTAAGTTATAAAACAAAAATTGACAGCTGTGCCCTTTGAAAAGGCCGCTGGCAGGACAAA
>CAKZOY010000566.1 GCA_937138275.1 uncultured Chloroflexota bacterium | reverse complement strand
CTCCCTCCTCAAATAACTCCCCAGAATATTCTTAATCCCCACCTTCTCAAAGACCACGGTCACCTCTATGTCATCGCCGTGGGGGCGGGTCGCCATCACGACGCCCCGGCCGAAGGCGGAGTGGACCACCCGGTCGCCAACCTGGAAGGGGGCCGAGGGCGGCGAGGGGATCTCTATCGGAGCGGCGGGGCGGGATGCGGCGCGGTCCCAGCGGGATGAATCCCTCCAGGACGACGAACCGCGATGCCCCCCACGGCGAACCGTCCCCTCCAACAGTGCATCGGGGATGTCTTCCAGAAACCGGCTGGGGACGTTGGGCTCGTACTCCCCCCAGCGGGCGCGACGGAACGCATAGGATAGAAACAGCCGTTCCTGGGCGCGGGTCACCCCCACATACATCAGCCGCCGCTCCTCCGCCAGCGCCTCGGGGTCATCTATGGAGCGGATGTGGGGGAGCATCCCCTCTTCCAGCCCGACGATAAAGACGACCGGGAACTCCAGCCCCTTAGCACTGTGCAGCGTGAGCAGTGTGGGCGCGTTCACGCCGTTGGCGAGATTGTCCACGTCGGAGACGAGGGCAACATCGGCCAGGAAGTCGGTCAGGGTGGCGCCCTGGGCGGCGTACTGGACGGCGACCAGGCGCAGTTCCTGGACGTTCTCCCACCGGTCTTTCCCCTCATCGGTGCCGTCGCGCACATAGGCCTCGTAACCCGTGTCGGCGATAATCCGGTCCAGGAGTTCGGAGACGGTCCGTCCCTCCTCCCGAGCATCTATCCAGCTGCGCACCATACGGTAGAAGGCCGCCAGCGCCGCCCGCCCGCGGGGGCCGAGGAGCGGGAAGGGATTCGCGAGATCGGCCGCCTCCTCCAGGATTTGCCAGAGGGAGACACCGCGAGCGCGGGCGGCATCCTCCAGCGCCTGCACCGTCTGCGAACCGATGCCGCGCGGGGGGACGTTCAGGATACGGATGAGACTGGCCGAGTCGGTGGGGGTGTGGACGACCCGCAGGAAGGAGAGCAGGTCCTTGATCTCCCGTCGGGCGTAGAAGCGGGTGGCCCCGACGAGCCGGTAGGGAAGGCCCGCCCGGATGAACGCCTCCTCCAGCGCGCGGGACTGGGCGTTGATCCGGTACATCACGGCGCAGTCGCCCGGCTGCGCCTCGCCCGTCAACACCAGTTGGGCGATGGTATCCACGACGAACTGCGCCTCCTCCTCCGGGTCGTAGGCCTCGTGGAGGTAGACCTTCGGCCCGTGGCCCCGGTCGGTGAACAGTTTTTTCGGCGTCCGGTTGGGGTTATGGCGGATGATGGACTGGGCGACGTCCAGAATGGTCTGGGTGGAGCGGTAGTTCTGCTCCAGCAGATACGTCTTCAGGTCCGGGTAGTCCTCCCGCAGGCGGGAGATGTTGCGGTAGTCGGCGCCGCGCCAGCGGTAGATGGACTGGTCCTCATCGGCGACGACGAAGAGGTTGCGATGGCGGCCCGCCAGTTGCCGCAGAAGGACGTACTGGGCCATATTGGTGTCCTGGAACTCGTCCACCAGGATGTGGAGATACCGTTCCTGGTAGCGGGCCAGGACGTCGGGGGCCTCCCGAAAGAGGCGCACCGTCTCCATCAGCAGGTCGTCAAAATCCAGGGCGCTGTTGGCCCGCAACCGCTCCTGGTACTGTTCGTACACCCGGCGGGCGACTTCTTCAAAATACGAAGCGGGCTGGAACGACTGGGGCGGGATCAGTTCGTTCTTCGTTCGGGAAATGACGGCGTGGACGCCCGTCGGGGTATAGCGTTTTTCGTCTATATTCAGGTCTTTCAGAATCTGGCGCACCAGCGTGACCTGGTCGTCGGCGTCAAAGATGACGTAGTTGCGGGAGATACCGATGATTTCGCCGTCGCGGCGGAGGATGCGGGCGCAGGTGGCGTGGAAAGTGCCCAGGGTCAGTTCGGCGGCGCGAGCGGTGCCCAACTGGCGCTCCAGGCGGATGCGCATCTCCCGGGCAGCCTTGTTGGTGAAGGTGACCGCCATAATCCGCCAGGAGGCACCCCCCTGCTCCAGCACCAGCCAGGCGATGCGGTGGGTGAGGACGCGGGTCTTGCCCGACCCCGGTCCGGCGAGAACCAGGACGGGGCCGTCGGGGGCGGTAACGGCCTGTTGCTGCTGGGGGTTCAGTCCTTTCAGCAGGTCGCTCATCTCATCCCTGCCGGGAACGGAGGTATTCTTTCAGATTGTGCTGGACGGCGTAGGCGGCTGCCTCCGCGCGGTTGGTCAACCCCAGTTTGCCCAGGATATTGCTCACGTAGTTGCGGACGGTCCCCTCGCCCAGGTACAGCGCCTGGGCGATTTCGCGGTTGGTCTTCCCCTCCGCTACCAGGGCCAGGACGCGCAGTTCCTGCTCCGTCAGTTCGGCGAAGGCGGCGGCCTCGTCTTTGCGGGCGGCCTCCCGCACCCGCTCCAGCACGCGCCGGGTCACCGACGGGTCCAGCAACGCCTCCCCCCGCCCCACCGCCTCAATGGCCCGGATCAGGTCGTCGCTGCCGATTTGTTTGAGGACGTAGCCGCAGGCGCCGGCCTCAATGGCGTCAAAGAGCAGTTCGTCCTCGGCATAGGAGGTGAGCATAATCACACGGGTCTCCGGCAGTTGGGCGACGATGTCCCGGCAAGCGTCAATCCCGCTACGGCCGGGCATCCGGATATCCATCACCACGATGTCTGGGCGGTGGAGGAGGGCTTTCTGGATCGCCTCGCGGGCGGTGCCGGCCTCGTCCACCACGGTGAAGTTCGGATGGCGGTCCAGCAACGCCCGCAGGCCCAGCCGGACCACTTCATGGTCGTCCACAATCAGGATGCGCAGCGTCACAGTTCTCCTCTCAAGTACGGGACGGTCAGGGTGATGGTGACTCCCTGACCGGGGGCGCTATCTATGTCCAGGGTTCCCTCCAGGAGGCGGGCACGCTCGCGGATATTGCGCAGCCCCTGACCGGTGGTCGTGGGGATCATCGCCAGGCCGACCCCGTCATCGGCGATCTGCAACTGGAGGGCGCGAGGAGTGTAAGAGAGGTGCACCTCCACCCGTCGGGCGTGGGCGTGGCGGGCGACGTTCGCCAGCGCCTCGCGCACAATCTGCAGGATGTGCTGGCGGCGTTCGGCAGTCAGCGTGTCCCGCGCCTCCCCGAAGACGATCAGCCGGGTCTCCAGAAGGGTGTTGATGCGAAAATCCCGCAGCAGTTGTTCCAGTTCGGTGACCAGGTCCGCTTCCGGGGCAACGCCCCGCAGGTTGAAGATGTAGCGGCGGATGTCCTGGATGGTCTGGTTCAGGCCCTGCATCGCCCGGGTGAGTTGCACCTGGGCGGCATCCGGGTCTTCCGGGATCAGGGCACGGGCGCCCTCCAGGATCAGCCCGGCGGCGTAGATGGACTGGATGATGCCATCATGGAGTTCCCGGCTGATCCGTTCCCGGTCGGCAGTCAGAGCCTGGGACTGGCGGACGTTTTCCACCCACTCCTCCACCTCCTGCTGGACGATGTTCAGGACCCGCACCAGGCCGTAAATCATCCCTACGCCGCAGAGGGTCAGAAGGCCGGAAAGGACGGCGAGAAAGGGCGCGGAGAGGGCAGTAAGTCCCGGGAAGAAAAACAACGGATAGATGCCACCCGCCAGGATGGCGAAGGCGGCGAAAACGGTTCCCACGCGCCGGAGCGGATGCCGGGCGGCCTGAAGGACCGGCGTGTCGGAGGGGAAAGAGGGCTGATTCAGCCCGCGGGCAGCCATCAGCCCGCCGGGGAGGATCAGCAGTCCCCGAGCGGCGACCCTGGCCCAGTGGGCGGCAGGATCGTAGGGACTTGCCACAGCGGCGATGAACAAGACTGCCAACCAGAAAAACAGCAGGAGCAGCAGAAAAGCCAGGAGGCGCCGATCCCGACCGGCCGGAAGGGGAGCCACCAGGCCCCATGCCAGCAAACCCCATCCCCCCAGCGATAGAAATCCCGCCCGAAGCCAGAGAGGGAGGGCGGTCAGGTCCGAAGAAAAAGAAAGCGCCGCGGTCAGCACAGGAGTCCAGGCCGCCGCGGCCTCACCGAAGGCAAAGAGCGCCAGCAACGGGAGTCGCCGGATAATATTTACCCGCCCGACGCGGGGAGCGGCGAGCAGGATAAAAAGGCCCAGGACAAAGAAGGCCAGGCCCTGCAGAAATTCCAGGATCACAGCAACACCCGTCGGCATCCCGTTTCGTTCTTCCTCCAATCAGATCGCCTTTTGCATTATAACCGGGAGGGAAGGGTCTGGCAAGCGCGGATAACCCCAATACCCAATACCCGATCCCCAATTCCCCCAAATTTGCCAAACCGGGCATTTCTGGTATGATTTTTCCTACCTTGCTCGCTGAGGGAGAGAACATGTCGCTCAAAGCGCTACTGGAGGCGATGCGCCCCAAGCAGTGGGCGAAGAACGTCTTTGTCTTCGCCCCGCTGGTCTTTGACCTGAAACTGTTCCATCCCGTCTACTTAGCCCAGACGGTCGCCGGATTCCTCCTGCTCTGCCTGATCTCCGGCTCCGTCTACCTGATCAACGACCTGGTGGACCTGGAGAAAGACCGTCAGCACCCCCGCAAACGGAACCGTCCCCTGGCTTCGGGGCGGCTTTCCCCGCGTCTGGCGGTCGCGGCGGCGGTTTTAATTCTCCTCGCCGGTCTTCCCGCCGGTTTCCTCCTGAACCCCCTCTTCGGGTGGATTCTGGCGACCTATCTGCTCCTTCAGGTCGCCTATTCGTTCTTCCTGAAGAATGTGGTCATCATTGACGCTATGGCCGTTGCGGCGGGGTTCATCCTGCGGGTCGCCGCAGGCATTCCCTTGGTGGAGGCGGAACGGTTCTCCCCCTGGATTTACACCTGCATGGGCCTGCTGGCCCTGTTCATCAGTTTCAGCAAGCGCCGCCACGAACTGACACTCCTAGGAGATAATGCCAACTCCCATCGGGAGAGTTTAGGGGAATACAATACGCTCCTCCTGGACCAGTTCATTCTCATCGTCACCGCGGCGACGCTGGTATCCTACACCCTCTACACCTTCTCCGCGCCCAATCTCCCGCCCAATCATCTGATGATGTTGACAGTCCCCTTTGTCCTCTACGCGGTCTTCCGCTACCTGTATCTGGTCTACGTCCGGGGACTGGGGGGTGAGCCGGAGGAGATCGTCCTGCGGGACCGTCCGCTTCAGGCGGGGGTGCTGCTGTGGGGACTGGCGGTTGTGCTGATTATGTATCTGGGGTAGAGGGGACCATCCGCGCGTCGGCGGCGGGCAAGGTCATTCTCCTGGGGGAGCATTCGGTGGTGTACGGGCGACCGGCGATTGCCGCTCCGCTGAGCGGGCTGCGCGCCACGGTAACCCTGACCCCTCATCCCGGCCCGCTGCACATCCAGGCGCCAGCGGTCGGCATAGATGCCCCTCTGCCCGACCTCCCTTCCGATCAGCCGCTGGCGCGCATCATCCTCCTGACCGCCGAACACTACCGGTTCTCTCCGCCGCGCGCTGTCCTGCGGATAGAGTCACAAATTCCGGTGGCATCGGGGCTGGGGTCGGGCGCGGCGGTCTCCACAGCCATCGTCCGCGCGCTGGCGGCCTGGTACGGCGTCCGGCCCGAACCAGGGCAGGTCTCCGCGCTGGTCTATGAGGTGGAGAAAATCTACCACGGCACCCCCAGCGGGATAGATAACACCGTCATCGCCTATGAGCAACCGGTATACTTTGTTCGGGGACGGTCGCCAGAACCGTTTTCGCCTCGGTTCCCCTTGCCTCTCCTTATCGCCGACAGCGGCGTCTCCAGCCCAACCCGCGAGGTCGTCGGCGACCTGCGACGGCGATGGGAAACCGACCCGACCCACTATGCGGCGCTGTTTGACCGTATCGCCGCGGAGGTGGAGGCCGCCCGCCGGGCAATAGAGGCGGGAGACCCGCCCGAACTGGGAATGCGAATGAACCGAAACCACGAACTCTTGCGGGAAATCGGCGTCTCCTCGCCGGTGCTGGACCGTCTGGTGGAGGCAGCGCGCCGGGCCGGGGCGCTGGGAGCGAAACTCTCCGGCGCCGGGTGGGGGGGCAACGTCATCGCGCTGGTGGACCCGCTGGCGGCGGAAGAGATAGAAAGGGCGCTGCGGGAAGCCGGTGCCCGGAACGTGTGGCGGACCGATGTCGGAACGGGTGTTTCTAAAACTGGGCGGGTCGCTGATCACGGATAAGTCCCGCCCGTACACGCCGCGGCCGGAGGTGATCCGGCATCTGGCGGAGGAGGTACGGGCCGCCCGCGCCGCGCGCCCCGACCTGGAACTGGTGATCGGCCACGGGTCGGGGTCGTTCGGCCA
Organism: uncultured Chloroflexota bacterium; assembly: GCA_937138275.1. Classification (GTDB taxonomy): domain Bacteria; phylum Chloroflexota; class Anaerolineae; order B4-G1; family DUEL01; genus SpSt-77. The sequence continues at coordinate 1,390 of CAKZOY010000566.1, read as the reverse complement.
CGCGGCCGCCGCCCCCTACGGCACCCGTCAGGGGGTCTCCACGCCCCAGCAGTGGCGCGGCTTTGCGGAGGTTGCGGCCGCGGCGGCGCGCCTCAACCGTCTGGTCGCCGACATCTTCCTGGAGGTCGGAGTGCCGGTGTGGAGCATCCAGCCCTCGGCGTCGGCCCGCTGCCGGGACGGGCAATTACTTTCTCTGGAGACCGCGCCCATTCGGGAGGCGCTGGCGCGCGGGCTGGTGCCCCTCATCTACGGCGACGTGGCGCTGGACGAGATACGCGGGGGGACGATCGCCTCCACCGAAGACCTCTTCGTCTACCTGACCGATGTTCTCCGTCCCCAGCGGATTCTCCTGGCGACCCGCGTGGCGGGCGTACTGGACGACCGGGGCGAGGTCATCCCGGCGATTTCCCCGGCAACTTTCCCGTCAATCCGGCCGCTGCTCCGCCAGGCGCGCGGGGTGGACGTGACCGGCGGCATGGCCGACAAGGTGGCACGGATGGTCGCCCTGGTGGAACGGTATCCGGAAGTGACGGTGTGGATTCTCTCCGGGGAGGTGGAAGGGAGAGTCCAGGAGGCGCTTCTGGGCTCCGACTTCGGGGCAGGCACCCGCATCAGCGCTTCGGGGTAAGGGGGCTGCCGGGCCCGAACTCTCTGCATCCGCAGCCCTTCGGCCGTTTATCTGCACCCCTTTCGCCGCTCGGCTTCCTCTAAAATCTCCTCGGCGCTGCGGTAGGCCGATTCGCCACTGGCGCCCAGCATCTGGGCCAGTTCCTCTATCCGCGCCGGCCCCTCCAGGACGGCAATGCGGGTGACGGTCCGGCCCTCCAGGGGGATTTTCTCCACCCGCAGGTGGGCGTCGCCGAAACCGGCCAGTTGCGGCAGGTGGGTGACGCAGAGCACCTGATGGGCAACGCCGCCATTGGCATCGGCGACCGTCAGCCGCCAGAGTTTCTCCCCCACCGTCGCGCCCACCCGTCCGCCGATGCCCTGGTCAATCTCATCAAAAATCAGCGTGGGGGTCTCATCCACCCGGGAGAGGACGGCCTTCAGCGCCAGCATCAAGCGGGAGGTCTCGCCGCCGGAGGCGATTCTGGAAAGCGGCTTGAGCGGTTCGCCGGGATTGGGGGAGACAAGAAACTCCACCCGGTCAATCCCGGTGGCATCAAAAGAAAGACAGGCCGGGAGGGAAACGTCCGGAATTTCCTCCGGCCCCAACCCCACTGCGACGACTGCCTCACGGGTGACCGGAACCCCTTCCGGGTCCTCCGTCCAGCGGAAATCCACGGCGAAGCGCGCGCCGGTCATCCGCAGGTCCTGCAACTCCGCCTCAATCCCCTGTGCCAGGCGGCGTGCCGCCTCCCGACGGCGGGCGGAGAGTTCCAGTGCAGCC
>CAKZOY010000565.1 GCA_937138275.1 uncultured Chloroflexota bacterium | reverse complement strand
CTCTGCGTCTCGGCGGTGAAAAATGGGGCGTGGCTGAACACTTACCTCCCAGCGCCCAATATATTTACGTTTTACGCGCGAGATGCCTTATTCTGAACAATCTGCTCGCAGATGCGCACCCCCTTGAGCGCGTCGTTTGTCCAGTAATCGGCGCCCACAAACTGGCAAATCTGTTCGTTGATCATCCCGCCGCCGATGATGATCGGGATGGAGGAGGGCTGAGTGACGCGCAGCAGGCGAATCGTCTCCCGCATGCTCTCGTAGGAAGAAGTGATCAGGCCGGAGATGCCGATGATATCCGGCTGCCAGGTCAGCGCGCGTTCCACGAATCGGTGCGGCGGGACGTCCACGCCCAGGTCCTCCACCTCAAAGCCGAAACTCTGCAGGGCGATATGGACGATGGTCTTGCCGATGTCGTGGATATCGCCATGGGCGGTGCCGATGAGCACGCGCCCGGAGGCGGATCCTTTCAACGTCGCTTGGAGCGCGGGCTGAGTGATCTCCAGCACCTGGCGGAATATCTCCCCGGCCATAATCAGCCCGGAGAGGTAGAAAATGCCCTGCTCGTAGCGTTCTCCTACCAACCGCATCCCCGCTTCGCAGGCCGCGATCACCTCCAGCGGGTTCTCGCCATTTTCCAGAGACTGGCGCACCGTCTCCAGCACGCCGTCTTCATCCAGGGCGGCAACTTTTTCCTTCAGCGAATTCCAGAGTTCCGGGTCCATTCTCTCATTCCTCCGCATCCGGTCCGATCCGGGTCACCAGCCGGAATCGGTCCGCGCGACAGATGAACCAGCCCCAGGCGATGGGCTGGTTGGCGAAGTCATAGAAGATGTGCTCCAGGCAAAACCCGGGAGCGCCGGGGGAAAGCCCCAGCAGGCCCGCTTCTTCGGCGTTCAGGCTGACCGCCTCAATGGAGAGATCGCCTCGACGTACTCCCTGACTCCCCTGCCCCTTGAAAAGGCCCTCCAGAGACGTGATCTGCAGTTCATCCTCCACCACCGGGCGCGTCGGGTCGTAGATCAGATATTCCCGGTGGTACATCGTGGGTTCCTGTTCGCGGTAGACGAGGCGACGCAGGTAGATGACCCGCGTGCCCGGCCGGATTGCCAGTTTCCGGGCCACCCGCTCATCGGCGGGGAGAATGGTGGCCTGCAGTAGGCGGACGGTGCGCTCGGCCTCTTCTCCGTTGCTTTCCCGAAGGCGAAACGCGGCCTCGGCGATGACCAGTCCGCGGACGAAGGTTCCCTTCCCCTGGGCAGTGCTCACAATGCCGCGATCCACCAGGATGTTGATCGCTCGTCGGACGGTCATCGGGCTGACGCCGAACTGGGCAACCAGTTGAGCCTCCGAGGGCAACTGGTCCCCGGGGCGGTAGACTCCCTCGGCGATCTGCGCGCTGAGGATGCGCGCCAGTTGCGCGTAGGCAGGCTCATAGGAATCGCGGTCTATCACCCACTTATTTCCCACTTGACAACTTCCCTATAGAAGTGTATAATATTAGCACGCTGACGAGGATCGCCGAATAGTCGCCCGATACGGACTGTTACCTGTATTATAGCCTGAACTCACGATAATGCAATTTCCCCGATAGGAGACAACTTGAACCCGCGCATATTCGTCCTGGCCTGCGCTACGGTGATAGAAGAGATGCTCCCGCTGATGCCCCCCGGCGCCGGGTATGAGGTGCTGGATTTTGGCCTCCACATCAACCCCGATCGGCTGCGCAGCACTCTCCAGGAGCGCGTGGACCAGGTCCCCGACTCTTACGATGTCGTCCTTCTGGGATACGGCCTCTGTTCCCAGGCGGTGATCGGCCTGCATGCCCGACGGCATATTCTGGTCATCCCCCGGGTGGATGACTGCATCGCGATTTTCCTCGGTTCGCGCGCCGCCCAGCGGGAACAGAACGCGCGGGAACCGGGCACCTACTACCTGACCAAAGGCTGGATTGAGGTCGGAGATACCCCTTTCGCCGAGTACGATCGACTTGTTCAGCGGTACGGGCGGGAACGGGCCGATCGGGTTATCCGGCTGATGTTGAACCATTACACCCGGCTGGCCCTGATTAATACAGGCCAGTACGAACTGGACCGGTATCGGGAGTATGCCCGCCGGACGGCCGAACGATTTGGGCTGCGCTACGAGGAGATTCCAGGGTCCACGACCCTGATAGAGAAGATGCTTCACGGCCCCTGGCCTCCCGATGAATTTGTGGTGGTGCCGCCCGGGGAAACAGTACGTTATCAGGATTTCTATCCTCCAGATGAGTCCGAATGCGCCGCTCGGGGCCTGGATTCCCGGGGTTCTGAGAATCCCGAACACCCGTCGTCGCCGCAGGGCGGGCACTCGGGGGATTGAACGAAGGTACGGGTCATCCTTTAGGAAAGCCCTGTGGGGGACATAATTTGCCGGAAATAACCCATAAACGGAATCCACAATCCCACTTCAAAGGAGGTACAATGAGTAAAGAAGTGTTAATCCAGGCGCTCGCCGATATGCGAGAGGAGGAAGCGGTCGGGCTGGCCCGCCAGATGGTGGAAAGCGGCGCCGACCCGCTGGATATCCTGGATGCCACTCGCGCGGCGATGGACATTGTCGGCCAGCGCTACGAGAAGGGGGAGTACTTCCTCCCCGAACTCCTGCTGGCTGGCGAGATGCTCAGCCAGATCTCCGAGATGGTGAAGCCTCTGCTGGCGAAAACTCAGGCCGCCAAACGGGAGGGCAAAGTGCTCATCGGCACCGTCGCCGGAGACATCCACGACATCGGCAAGAACATCGTGGTGTTTATGCTGGATGCCAACGGCTTTGAGGTGCTGGACCTGGGGGTGGATGTGCCCGTCCAGAAGTTCGTGGAGGCGGTCAAGGAGTTTCAGCCCCAGGTGGTGGGCCTCAGCGGCTTTCTGACGCTGGCGTTTGATGCTATGAAGGAGACGATCCAGGCGCTGGATGCTGCAGGGCTGCGGGATAAGGTGAAGGTGATGATCGGCGGCGGCTCGGTGGACGAGCACGTGCGGGCCTACACCGGGGCGGATGCCTGGGGACGGGACGCGATGGCCGCCGTCAATCTTGCCAAACAGTGGATCGGAGGGTAAGCCATGGCTGCACAAACCCGAATGACTCCAGATGAAAAACGGGAAGCCCTTTTCGCCGCCTGGATGTCCACCGAAGGGAAGCCCTTCGCTTCCCCGGAGGTCGCCCAGACCTACCAGCGTCGGGTCCAGCGGATCAAGGACATCCTCCAACGGAAGAAGCCGGACCAGGTCCCGTCTATGCTCCTCATCGGGGCTTTTATGGCGGAGTATGCCGGGATCAGCCAGGCGGATATTATGTACGACTACGTGAAGGGCCCGGAGGCGGTGCTGAAATTCCACCAGGACTTCCAGCCGGAGTACCAGGTCGTGCTCACGTACCCGGGTCGGGCCTACGATCGGGTGGGCTACACCTTGTACCGCTGGCCGGGCAGTGCCATCCCCTCCCAGGCCCTTCCGCCCCATATCTCCTTCCAGATGGTGGAGGGAGAGTATATGAGCGCCAACGAATACGATGCCCTGATCGCCGATCCCGATGGCTTCTGCCTGCGCGTTTTCATCCCGCGCGTTTGCAAGGCACTGGAAGGGTTTCAGTTGTTGCCCACCTTTTATACTGTGACCGAGATGCCCTTCCTTACCTTCCTGCTGGGCGTATCCGGCGCACCACCGGTCCAGCAAGCATTCCAGGCCTTTCTGGAAGCCGTCCAGCTGACCGGCGAGTGTCTGGCCGCCTATGGCCGGGCCACTGACCAATTGGTGACCCAATACGGCATCCCCAGTTTCTTCGGCGGTTTCACGAAGGCCCCCTTTGATTTCTTGGGCGACACTTTGCGAGGGACTCGCGGCGTGATGCTGGACCTGCACCGTTGGCCTACCAAGGTACTGGCAGCGGTAGAGCGATTGACGCCGATCGCCATCCAGATGGGGCTCCAGGCCTCCGCGCTCGGGCAGCACCCCATTGTCTTCATCCCCCTCCATAAGGGCGCTGACGGCTTTATGTCCCGCGAACAGTTCTTGAAGTTCTACTGGCCGACGCTTAAAGCGACCATCCTTGGACTGATTGAGGGTGGCGCGGTCCCCTTCCTCTTCGTGGAGGGGAGTTACGACGAGCGTCTGGACCTCATCGCCGAATCGGGCCTGCCGGCTGGTACGACGATGTGGCTCTTTGACCGGACGGATATGCAGAATGTCAAGAAGTTCTTTGGCAGTTGGGCTTGCTTCGGGGGCAATGTCCCCGGCGCCCTCTTCTATGCCGGCACGCCCCAGGAGATGGAAGACTACGTTCGGGGCCTGGTGGAAACGGTTGGGCAGGATGGTGGCTTCTTCCTGGCCCCCGGCATCGTGCTGGACCACGCGCGCCCGGAGAACATCCATACTTTCCTCCGGGCAGCGCGGGCATACGGAAAATACTGATCCCCCTCCCCCTCTTCGGCCTCCCGCAGGCCCTCCAGCCGCGGGAGGCCATTTTTAGTCATACTACCCGAAAGTCTATGGTGCAAACTCCCCCTTCCCTGGATTCACCCAGATGGCCGTCCACCACCGTCGGATTAGCTGCTATCTTTCTGGCCTTTTTCGCTTCCAACTTTATCTTTTACGGCCAGTCGGCCCTTCTGCCGCGCGTCGCGGCGGAACTGAACGGGATGGCCCTCTACTCCTGGGCGGTATCCATCCCGGCCCTGACGTCGGCGCTGGTGACTCTCATCTTCGGCAAACTTTCGGACATGCACGGCCGTCGGGTGCTGCTGCTGCTCTCTCTGGCCCTGTTCGCAATGGGTGCAGTCCTGAGCGCGCTCAGCCGGAATTTCGTCGCCTTCATTGCCGCCCGCGGCCTCCTCGGCCTGGGCCAGGGAGCGATCGCACCGCTCTGCTTCTCGGTACTCGGGGACTTCTTTGAGCCAGTAGAGCGGGGCCGATGGGCCGGCCTGCTGAACATCCCGGCGGGGATCGCCGCCCTCGTCGGCCCCTCCCTGGGTGGCTGGCTGACGGATGCCCTCAGTTGGCGATACCTCTTCTGGCTCTGCGTACCCTTCCTGATCGCTTCCGGGATACTGGTCCAGAGCGGGGTGCCCTCACTGGCCCAGCGGGCTGCCTACCGGATAGACTGGCTCGGTTCCCTCCTGTTGACCCTTGCTTCCTCCGCAATGGTCCTGGGGTTCTCCTGGGCGGGCTCTATGCATCCCTGGGGGTCCCTTCCGGTCATCGGAACTCTGGGCGCGTCGGTGGTCCTCTGGGCGGCCTTCCTGCGGGTGGAGGCACGCGCGGCTGGACCGGTGCTGGACCCGGAAGTGCTGGTCAACCGGACCTTCATCACTGCCGCGGCCGCGGGCCTGCTTTCCCTTTTCGGACTGACGGCGGTGATGGTTTACCTGCCCCTCTTCCTGCAAGGTGTTCAGAACGCCAGCGCGACCCTGAGCGGGCAGGTATTGACTCCCTTCAGCGTGCTGATGGCCTTTATGGGCGTACCGGCGGGCTTCCTCATCGCCCGCACCCGACGTTATAAGTGGATGTACATCGCCGGATACGCTCTCCTCACCGCAACGATGTTCGGCATGGTCCTTCTCACCAGGAAGACGCCGGTGATATGGAATTTCGTTGTCTCCACGATGGCGGGTCTGGGTCTGGGCACCATTCCCACCATCAACGCACTGGTTGCCCAGTACGCCGTCCCAAAGCGGTTGCTGGGGGTAGCGACCGGCGCGATGTATTTCTTCGTGGTGATCGGCGCGGCGGTTGCCCCGGCGATTCTGGGCTCGGTGATGAATGGCACATATACAAACGCTCTGGAGGCTGTCCTTCCCGCGGAATTGGACCAGATGATGGATCCGGCCATGCGGGCCTTGCTGGCGGACCCCCGAGTGCTGCTTTCGGCAGAAGCGCTGACGGCCCTTCAGGGGTCCTTCCAGAAAGCGGGAGATCGGGGATCCGATCTTCTGGAGCAGACGGTTCAGGCAATTCGTGGCGCGCTGGAGGAAGGCCTTCGCGCCGTCTTCTGGATCGGCGCAGCGACGATGGCGATCTCCTTCCTGCTCATTCTGACCATCCCCGAAATCGTCATCGGCACCGAAGCGACAGAACAGAAGTCGGTTGCTGAAGATTCTCCGGCGCCGTAGCGTTGCCGGGGCGGGCGGCGAAGCCGCCCTCACAAACCCCACTTTCTCCTTGACTTCGCGGGCGCGCTGCTCCCTGAAAGGGATTTGCTGCACAAGCCTATGAAATTGGTGTTTCGGCATCGCTGTGGTAAAATGTCACAGATTCTCTTCGCAGTTTAACATGCCCCCAAGGGCACCATAAAGCATGAAAATAGCGTCCTGGATACCACGAGCCGGCAGTCACTCCGGTGAGTAGTGATTCTGGGCAAATGCCCCCTCACCCCCCTTGGTCCCCCCTCTCCCCCTGCCCTGCGGGCGGGGGAGAGGGGGGATAGAGAGGGGTTTTGCGGGGCGGCGGCGAAGCCGCCGCCCCGCAAAACCCCGTTTTTCTTCCCCCTCCCCGTGGGGTTGTAGGGGCCGGACGATCCGTCCGCCCTCAATGGGGAGGGGGTAAGGGGGAAGGGCAAATGAAACCGGCATAGAACTGGGCGATCAGGTTTATCACTACCTATCGGAGTGACCACCCACGAGCCGAACCGCAGTTTATTTTCAGACCAGGAGGTTTGCAGGATGCTGATCATCGGAGAAAAGATTAACGGTACTCTCAAGAAAGTCGGCGAAGCGGTGATGGCGCGGGACGCGGCGTTTATCCAGAATCTGGCCCTCCGGCAGGTAGGGGCGGGGGCGCACTACGTGGACGTCAACGCGGGCACTCCCGCCACCCGCGAGCCCGAGGACCTGGTCTGGCTGGTGGAGACCGTCCAGGCGGTGACGGATACGCCCCTCTGTCTGGATAGCGCTAACCCCCAGGCGCTGGCCGCGGCGCTGGAGCGCACCCAGCGCCCTCCGCTCATCAACTCCATCAGCGGCGAGGAATCCCGGCTCACAGGAATCCTGCCCCTGATCCCCGGCCGGACCGCCGGGGTGATCGCCGTCCTCATAGACGACGCGGGGATCCCCAAGGATGTGGAGAGCCGCCTGCGGGTGGCCCACAAGGTGATGGAGCACACCCGCGCCGCCGGAGTCCCCGACGACCAGGTCTACATAGACCCGCTGGTGCTGGCAGTCGCCACCCAGCAGGACGGCGCGCTGGTCGCCCTGGAGACGATGCGGCGGTTGCGGGCCGAGTACCCCTCCGTGCGCTTCAGCGTCGGCCTGAGCAACATCTCGTTTGGGTTACCGATGCGCTCTCTTGTCAACCGGGCCTTTCTGACGTTGGCGCTCTATATGGGGCTGGACGCGGCGATTATGGACCCGCTGGACCACGGGGTGATGGAGACGCTGATGGCGACCGAGGTGGTGCTGGGTCGGGACCGCTTCTGTCGGCAGTACACGAAGGCGTTCCGGGAGGGACGGCTGGGGCGCGCCTGAGCCGAATCATCCCGCAGGCTGCTGGCTTGCGGGATGATTTTTGTCAGGTACAATAAAGGGGCACATAAGTCCCCAGCAGAAAGGAAGCCTGTGGAACACTCTGTCGGTGAGGCACAGTTTCCGATGAGCAAGCGTCGGGTTCTGGCGCTGATCCCGGCCTGGAACGAGGCGCCGCGAATCGGACGCATCGTGGAAAAGGCACGGACCTATCTCCCCGTCCTGGTCGTGGACGACGGGTCCACGGACGGGACGGCGGAGGTCGCCGAAAGGGCCGGTGCGACGGTCGTCCGGCATCCCCAGAACCGGGGCAAGGGCGCGGCCCTGAAGACCGGATTTGTCTGGGCCCTTGCCCAGGGCTATGACGCGGTCCTCACCCTGGACGCCGACGGTCAGCATGACCCCTGCGAAATCCCCAAGTTCCTGGCCGCGCTGGAGGCCGGAACGGGAGACCTGATTATTGGGAAGAGGCAATTCCTCAAGATGCCCTGGCCGCGCTGGTGGTCCACCCCCCTGGGGACGGTCCTGCTCTCCCTGGCCCTGGGTCGGTACATCCCCGATAACCAGAGCGGCTACCGGTTGATTGCTCGCCGCGCCCTGGAATCCTTTCAATTGACCAGCGATGGGTTTGAGATGGAAGTGGAGATGATCGCGGAGGCAATCCGGCTGGGACTGCCCATCGGTTGGGTCCCCATCCGCACCATCTACGGCATCGGTAAGCGCAGTTATTTTCACCCCGTGAAGGATACCCTCCGATTTCTCCGTATGGTCTGGTGGATTGGAAGGAGACGCTGGGCTGAGAAGTGACCGAACCCCATAGACCCCCTTCGTACAAAGAATCCCCGTAACTGTTCAGGCTATTGTCCTTCAGCGATTGAAATCGCCCCTCAAGGGCTTACAGCCGGGCGTGCATCTGCGTGGACGCCGCCCCGGCGACCGCGAGAGATTGGGCCCC
>CAKZOY010000564.1 GCA_937138275.1 uncultured Chloroflexota bacterium | reverse complement strand
CCCCACCCCCCTTTCCCCCCTCCCCGTTAGGGCGGGCGGATCGCCCGCCCCTACAGCCGCACGGGGAGGGGGGATTTGGATTTTTCTCCCCCTTCTCCCCCGCTTGCGGGGGAGAAGGGGGCCGGGGGATGAGGGGGTTAAAACGCCTCCCGAAAGAGCGGGACAGGCCTCCGGCATCTCATCTCTCGCCACTTTTTCAGCACCCTCCTGGGGAGGGTGCTGAAAAAGTGGCTTTGTGGGAATGAAAATCCCAGGAAAAGGCAGAAAATGCCCCGGAAAGTAAGGGGGCGGAGGGATATGAGGGGACCTAATCCCCGAATTGGAATGTCACCCAGCGAACCCTCGCCCCCGCAGTTGCCGGGAATCCCGGTTTCCAGATGCTCCGGATAGCCCAGGCGCCGATGGTACAACGTACGATCGCCGAAGGGGCACTCTGGAAATTTTATTTTAACACAAAGCGGCAACCCTGCAAGGTTGACAGTTTCTCCCCTTTAGACTACAATACGTCAACAAATATGCACGCTTTGAGGAGCGCCCGATGAAGAAAAAGTGGACCAGCGACGAGGTGCGACAGAGTTTTCTGGACTTCTTCGCCGCCCAGGGCCATACCATTGTCCCCAGTTCCAGCCTGGTGCCCCTGGATGACCCGACGCTGCTCTTCACCAACGCCGGGATGAATCAGTTCAAGGACGTCTTCCTGGGCATCGGCACCCGCCCATACAAGCGGGCCGCCGACACCCAGAAGTGTCTGCGCGTCTCCGGCAAGCACGCCGACCTGGAGGACGTCGGGCGGGATACGTACCACCACACCTTCTTTGAGATGCTGGGGAACTGGTCCTTCGGCGACTACTACAAAAAAGAGGCCATCGCCTGGGCCTGGGAACTGCTCACCCAGGTCTGGGGACTCCCGAAGGAACGGTTCTGGGCGACCTGTTTTGAGGACGAGCAGGGCGAACTCCCGCGCGACGACGAGGCAGCCGGGTACTGGCGCTCCGAGACCGATATTGACCCCTCCCACATCCTCTTCTTCGGCCGGAAGGATAATTTCTGGGAGATGGGGGATACCGGCCCCTGCGGACCCTGCAGCGAAATCCACTACGACCGCGGTCCGGACTTCTGCTCTAAAAAAGACGACCCGGACCACGTTTGCGGGGTCAACCGGGACTGCGGCCGGTATATGGAAATCTGGAACCTGGTCTTCATCCAGTACAACCGCAAGGAGGACGGCACGCTGGAGCCTCTGCCAGCCCGCCACGTGGATACCGGTGCCGGCCTGGAACGTATCGTCGCCATCCTCCAGGATGTGGATTCCAACTATAAGACCGACCTCTTCACTCCGATTATGGACCGGGTCCAGCAACTCCTGGGCCATACCGACGAGGAGCGGGAAAAGCATATCGTCGGCTACCGGGTCATCGCCGACCACGGCCGCGCCGTCACCTTCCTCATCGGCGACGGCGTCTTGCCGGGTAATGAAGGGCGCAACTACGTCCTGCGGATGATCCTCCGGCGGGCCATCCGCTTCGGGCGGAAAATCGGCTTCACCCGCCCCTTTATGGACGAGGTTGCCAAAGTGGTCATTGACCGGATGGGCCACGTCTTCCCCGAACTGGCGAAGCGGCGGGAATTTATCCTGACCACCATCCGGCAGGAGGAACTGCGCTTCCTGAGGACACTGGACGCGGGCCTGGTCCGCCTGGACGAGGTGATCGCCGAGGTCAAAGCGCGCAGGGAACGGATTATCCCCGGACGGGACGCCTTCCGCCTCTACGACACCTTCGGCCTGGCCCTGGAGATTATCAAGGACGTGGCGGAGGAGAATGGCCTGGTGGTGGACGAGGCGGGATTCCAGGCCGCAATGGAGGAACAGCGGGCGCGAGCCAGAGCAGCGGAGATGTTTGAGGAGATTGACGAGGAGAGTCTGCGGGTCTACCGGGACCTGCTGGATAACCTTCAAAAGAAAGGCCTCCTGGGTCCTGATGGTGTGGAGCACGATCCGTACACCACGACGGAACTGGAGACAACCGTCCTCGCCATCCTGAAGGACGGCAAACCAGTCCAGGCAGCGCGCGTCGGCGATAAAGTGGAGGTCGTCCTGGCGGAGACCTGCTTTTACGTGGAATCCGGCGGTCAGGTCTCCGACACCGGCAGCATCGCCGCCTTCCCCAGCGATGAGGCCGAAGAGCCCACGTGGGAGATCACAGTGGAGGACATGAAACGGCCCATCCCCGGCCTGATTGTGCACATCGGGGAGGTAACTCTGGGCACCCCGCGCGTCGGAGACCGAACCTGGGCGCTGGTGGACTACGAGCGGCGGATGGACATCGCCCGTAACCATACGGCGACCCATCTTCTCCACAACGAACTGCGCTACGTCCTGGGCGAACACGTCCAGCAGGCGGGGTCGCTGGTCGCCCCGGACCGGCTGCGCTTTGACTTCACCCACGGGGCAATGCTCACCCAGGACGAGATTGACCGGGTCGTCCGCGGGGTCAACGAGGCCATCCTGGCGAACTACCCGGTAATATGGGAGTACAAACCGTACCGGGAGGCACTGGAGGAAGGGGTCATCGCCCTCTTCGGCGAAAAGTACGGCGATGTGGTGCGGGTGCTGCGCGTCGGCTGGCCCGACGAGCCCTTCAGCCAGGAACTGTGCGGCGGTACCCACGTGGACGAGACCGGGGAGATCGGGTTCTTCTACATCATCTCCGAGCAGGGCATCGGCGCGGGGTTGCGCCGGATTGAGGCGGTGACCGGGCGCGGCGCGGTGGATTGGGTTCAGAAGCACATGCGCTCGCTGGAGTCGGTCGCCGCACACCTTCTGTGCTCCCCGGAGGAGGTCAACCGGAAGGTACTGGAGTTGCAGGACGAACTCCAGTCGGCGCGCAAGGAGATCGCCCGCTTGCAGCGGCAATTGGCCCGCTACCAGTTGGAGAAACTGCTGGACCAGGTCCAGCACATCGGCGGGGTCCCCCTGCTGAGCGCGCGGGTAACCGCCCCGGATATGGAGACGTTACGAGAGATGACAGACTGGTACCGGGAGCGGGTTCGCTCCGGCGTGGTGGTGCTGGGGACGGTGCTGGAGGGGCGGCCGGCGATCGTAGCAGCGGTGACGCCGGACCTGACCCAGCGGGGGGTGGACGCGGTGCAGTTGGTGCGGGCGGTTGCCAGCGTTGTCGGGGGGAGTGGCGGCGGACGCCCCACCCTGGCCCAGGCGGGTGGCAGAGACCCCCATCGGCTGGACGAGGCGTTGCGCCGGGTGCCGCAGCTCCTGCGCGAAGTCCTGGGCGGATAGCCGCAGTCCATCCCGATGGCCAATGGCAAATCAGAACGCTCTCACCCTTGATTCGCCTCATCCCCCAGCCCCCTCCCCGTAGCGGTCGATGCCGCACAGGTAGGGGGAGAAGAATCGGGGTTTGCGGGCGGCGGCTTCGCCGCCGCCCGCAAACCCCACTCTCTCCCCCCTCTCCCCCTGCCCGTCAGGGCATAGGGGGAGAGGGGGCAAGGGGTGAGGGGGCATCTCTGGTACGGACGTAATCTTGGTAGGAAAGATGACAGAATCTACTACTCGCCGGAATCACCACCTTGGAGTGAATACACATAATTTACACAGGTGAGAAATGAAAGTGATTTATGACCGCGAAACGGACACTTTGACGGTGATTTTCCTGGATGCTCCTGTTGCCGAAAGCGACGAGGATAAACCGGGGGTGATTCTGGATTACGAAGAGGCGGGCAACCTGGTATCCCTGGAAATTCTGGACGCTTCTCGCCGAGGGATGGCGCCAACGCGAATAGAGTATCTGGTCGCTCCTGTTCCGGCACAGTAGGCAAGTCTGCAAGTTTGCAAGTTGGCAGGTTTGCGGAGAGTACGCTTGTTCTCATTGCTCTAACTGCATGCCTGATATCATCCATCTTCAACCCGACGACGACCTGGCTGTCCTGCGCCACCGGATGAGAAAGACGCGGGACGGGCAGGTCGTTATTGTGCTCCCCTGGGAGACCCGTCTCTTTTCCCGCCCGCTGGACGGCGAACTGGTGCTCCGGGAAGCGGAACGGCTTGGGGTAGAGGTCGCTGTTGTCAGCGAGGACCCCGATCGGCGGGCCTACATCCGCTGGATCGGCCTCCCGGCCTTCGCGTCGGCGGAGGAGGCCGCGGCGGCCCGACAATGGCCCCTTCCGGAGCGCCCGTCCCTGGAACCGCCGCCCCGGGCCTGGTGGGAGGAGGATATCCCCCTCCAGCCCCCACCGGCCCGCCCTCTACCGACCTGGGTTCAGGGAGTCCGGCAGGGCACACGGGTCTCCATCTTCATCGCCACCTTGCTCCTGATCCTGGCCTTCGCCTACGCCGTCATCCCCCAGGCGACGGTCACCCTGGTCCCCACGGTGCAGACTATCCGGACTGTCGTCTCCGTGTCCGCGGGTCTGGAAACCAAAGCAGTAGATACGACCAGCAGAGAGATTCCCGCCCGCCGGGTGGGGGATTACTTTGAGGGCGACTTGGAGGTGGAGACCACTGGCACCGCGGCCTACGAGTCGGGGCGGGCCACCGGCACCGTCCTTTTCACCAACCTCCTGGGACAGGAGATTCGCGTGCCGGTGCGCACGATCGTCCGCACCACCGCGGGGGCGTTCCCCGTGCGCTTTGCCACTACAGAGGAGGTCATCGTTCCTCCCTTCGGTCAGGCCCCCGCCCCTATAGAGGCCCTGGAAGAGGGTCCGGTGGGCAATGTGGGTGCCGGTCTGATCAATCAAGTAGAGGGGGTCGCCGCCCTCGCCCTGAAGGTCATCAACCCCGAGCCGACCCGCGGCGGCGGCCTGCAGGAAGTGCGCGCCGTCTCCCAGGAGGATATGGACCGGGCACGGGCGCAGTTGACCGAGCGACTCCTGGAAGAGGCCTACCAGGGATTGCAGGAGTATCTGGAACCGACGGAGGTCCTCTTCCGACAGTCCCTGGAAATCCAGGGCGCCGAAGTATCGTATAACCGCTTCCTGTACGAACGGGCCGACACTCTGGTGGTCCATCTGCGCCTGCTAATTACCGGGATGGCTGTGGACCGGCATAACGCCGAGGCGGTCGCGTACGCGGCCCTGGTGCGCCGTCTCCCCCCCGATCACGTTCTGGTAGCCACCGACTTTGAGTTACAGGAGCCCACTTCCGGCCCGGAAGGGAGCAGGCTGACCTTTTCGGTTTACGGGATCGGCCACGCCGCGGCCGAGATTGACTCTGAGGCAGTCCGGCGGGCAATTCGGGGAAAGTCCGTTTCCGCAGCCGCCGAACTGTTGACGGAACAGTGGCCCCTGGCCGAACCCCCGCAGATAGAGGTCTGGCCGGAATGGTTGAACCGACTGCCCTTGCTCCCCATCCGGATCACCGTCAATGTGACGCCAATGCCGTGATCGCGTATCGCATATCGCGTATCGCAAATCGCGTATCGCATATCGCGTATCGCAAATCGCGTATCGCATATCGCGTATCGCAAATCGCGTATCGCATATCGCGTATCGCAAATCGCAAATCGCAAATCGCGTATCGCATATCGCGTATCGCAAATCGCGTATCGCAAATCGCGTATCGCATATCGCAGTCACGAA
>CAKZOY010000563.1 GCA_937138275.1 uncultured Chloroflexota bacterium | reverse complement strand
TGCGCCCGCAAACTCTTTTCTCCTCTGGTGGTATCTACAAGAAAGAATTTCTCTGCGTCCTCTGCGACTCTGGTCTGAAAATTAGCCACCTGACACTTTCGGCTCACATCCAGACCTCGTGCAGGCAGGGTCTGGCCTGGAGCGCCCCCTCATCCCCCTGGCTCCCTTCTCCCCCGCCGCAGCGGGGGAGAAGGGGGAAAAGACCTGCGGCGAGCAATTACCTCTGGTGAATCTCCAGCACATCGTGTAAAATGGGAACGCAGTGACAGGCTCACCACTTCTGCACAACCGGAGGAAGGGAATGCGCATCCTTGTGACAAACGACGACGGGATTTTCAGCCCGGGACTGCTGGCCCTGGCCGAAGTCGCCTCGCGCTTCGGTCAGGTGCGGGTGGTCGCCCCCGACGTGGAGCAATCGGCAATGGGGCATGCGATCACGATTTTGCGGCCTCTGCAGTACCACCGCACACCGCTGGGGCCCTTTGAAGCCTACCGGGTGAACGGCACCCCCGCCGACTGTGTTGCGCTGGGGCTGCATCACTGGGACGGGGCCGACCTCGTCCTCTCCGGAGTCAACCTGGGGAGCAATCTGGGACACGACATCTGGCACTCGGGGACGGTTGCTGCAGCCAAGCAGGCGGTGCTCCTGGGAGTGCGCGCGGCGGCTTTCAGCACGGTGCTGACCGCCGATGGGCCGAACTTCCAGCCGCTGATTCCGTATATGGAGCAGGTAGTGCGCCTGCTCCTCTCGCTGCCGGGGTTGTGCCTGGTCAACGTGAACCTGCCCCCGAACCCCTGCGGCATTCGCTGGACGCGTCAGTCGGTGCGGGCCTATAGCGGCGAGGTCATCCCCGGCGCCGACCCGATGGGCCGTCCCCATTACTGGTTCTCGGCCCGCCCGCTGACCGACCCGGAAGAGAACACCGACCGCTGGGCGGTGGAACACGGCTGGATATCGCTGACGCCCCTGCGTCTGGACCTGACGGATACGGGGTGGCTGGAGCGGATTGAGCCGAAAGAGATTCTGTTCTGATGGGGGATGAGACGGGGGCGGGCGGCGGCTTCGCCGCCGCCCGCCCCCGTCCGAATGCTCTACCGGCCCCGCGACAGGGCGCGGCGCCGACGGAGGGCCTGGCCCACAGCCAGCAGCCCAGCCAGCGCGATGGCGATCAGACCGGAGTGACCCCAGAGCGCCCCAACCAGACCAGCGAACACTCCGGCCGCCGGAGGTGGCGTCGGAGAAACGGTCGGGGAGGGGGCAGGCGTCGCCGTGGAGGATGGCGTCGGGGAAGGAACAGCGGTCGCCGCAGGAGATGGCGTCCGGGTCGCTGTGGGCGTGGCGGTCGGTGTGGGGGT
>CAKZOY010000562.1 GCA_937138275.1 uncultured Chloroflexota bacterium | reverse complement strand
TGCTACCCGCTACCTGCTACCCGCTACCCGCTACCTGCTACCCCCTACCTGCTACCTGCTACCTGCTGCCCGCTACCTGCTACCCGCTACCTGCTACCTGCTACCCGCTACCTGCTATCTGCTACCTGCTACCCGCTACCTGCTATCTGCTCCTCTGGAAAATGTCCCCTTCGGGTGGATCGTGGTGAGTCGGGGAGGGGTCTGCCGGTATGCCAACCGCTACGCCCGCCGCCTGTTAGGCCTCCGAACCGTCCCCGCCCCCCTGCCCGACGAACCCTGGGCCCGCCGATTGGCGGAGGATCGCGCCGAAGCCCGTGGGAAGCGGCCCCCGCAAGTTATTCTTAACGTGGACGGCTCCGCCATCTCCCTCTCCGGCGAATACCTTGCGGGGGTCTGGTCTCAATCCTACCGGTTTCCTTCGCCTGCTGCGGCCGCCGAGGCGCTGAAGAGTCTGGACGTCCAGAAACTGGAGCCCTGGCTGGGATGGATGGAAGAGAAACCCTCATCGCTGGACCCGGCGGTGGCCGGATTGCTGGAGAAACGCTCCATTTCCTGGCGCCTAATGCTTCATCACATTGCCCGGCGGCTGGCGGAGCGCCGGTAATCCCTGATTGGACCCGCACTTACGGGAGTCCCCCGATGGGGATATTGTACGGCCTAATCGGTCGGCGCAGGCCGACCGTCGGCCGAAGGCTCTCCAGAGGCGACTTTCCGTCGCCGGAATCTTCCCTGCGCAAGCCCGCCCCGGTGAATGCCCCTTGCCGGAAACCCCGCTTCGGTTTATAATACTCCCTGCTGGGGAAGTGTCGGAATGGGCAGACGAGCGTGACTTAGGATCACGTGGGATCATCCCGTGCGGGTTCGAGTCCCGCCTTCCCCACAGTCTCTTGCGGCAATGTGGTCCGCCTCTTGCCGCAAAACCCGAACACTTCGTGGAGAAAGAGAATGGAAAAATCGGCCATATCGGTCACAAAAGAACCGGCAGGAACGCGAGAAATCCGATTAACTGTGGGCATTCCCGAGGAACGCGTCCAGCAGGAAATGCGCCGGGTCGCCCGGGAGATTTCGGAAAAGGTCACCATCCCGGGTTTCCGGAAAGGGAAAGTCCCCTACAACGTTATTCTCCAGCGGTACGGCGAGACCCGTCTTCGGGAACAGGTCGCCGACGAACTGACCCGGGAGGTCTATCAGGCCGCGGTGGAACAGGAAGGCCTTCAGCCCTTCGGCCCGGCGACGCTGGAAAACGTCCAGCTCCAGCCGATGCAGTTCGCCTTCACCCTACCCCTGCCGCCCGTCGTTCGCCTCGGCGACTATCGCGCGCTGCGGGTAGAGCCCCCCTCAGTGGAAGTAACGGAGCATGAAATCCGGGAAGTCCTGGAAGACCTCCGCCGAAAGCATGCCATCCTGGAACCGATAGAGGGTCGGGGCGCTCAACCGGGGGATATCCTGCGGATTGAGGTAGAAGGACACACCGACGACGGTCAACTCTTCCTGAAAGATGAGGAGGCAGATGTTCCCCTGGACCCGGAAGATACCTACCCGGCCCCGGGCTTCTACGCCGCCCTGGAAGGGATGATGCCAGGGGAGGAGCGCACCTTCCGCATGAAGATGCCCCAGGGTCAACCGTCGGAGGAAGCGGAGTTCCGCGTTCGTCTCCTGGGACTCTACCAGCAAATCCTGCCCGATCTGGACGATGACCTGGCGCGCACGGTTGGCCCTTTCCACAGCCTGGCCGAACTGAAGGACGATATCCGCCAGCACCTGCTGGAGATCAAAGAAAATGCCGCAAAGGAAACATACACCCGGGACGTGATGGAAAAACTGGTGAGCCAGGCAGAGGTAGAGTATCCGTCATCTATGATGAGGGAGCAACTGGAAGCGCTCACCCAACGGGTCGGGCGGAGGATCCAGGAAAATGAGCGTATGACCTTGGAGGATTATCTGAAGGTCACCGGGCAAACCCTGGAAGACCTGCACGAACGCCTTCGTCCGATAGCCGATAAAGAAATTCGCCATGCGCTGGTTCTGCAGGAACTTGTCCGCGCCGAGGGACTGACCGTGAGCGATGAAGAGGTGGAACAACGCATCCAGGACATCACGCAGGACCTGGAAGAAGACCAGGCGCAGGAACTGCGCAACGTCCTGCGCGCTCCCCAAAACCGGGATTCCTTAGTTGACCGCCTTCTCTACGAGAAAGCAATAGGACGATTGCTCGCCATCGCCCGCGGAGAACCCCTCCCGGAACCCGTCACAGGAGGAAGTCGTGAGACCCCATAACCTGATCCCGATGGTCATTGAATCCACCAGCCGGGGAGAACGCGCCTATGACATTTTCTCCCTGCTTCTGCGAGAACGCATTGTCTTTCTGGGCACCCCAATCACCGACCAGATTGCCAATCTGATCATTGCCCAGTTGCTATTCCTGGACCGGGAAGACCCGGAAAGGGAAATTTCCCTCTACATTCATTCCCCGGGTGGCCTTATTCCGGCTGGACTGGCGATCTACGACACGATGCAACTGATCCGGGCGCCCATCTCCACCATCGCGGTCGGGATGGCTGCCAGCATGGCTACCGTCCTGCTGACCGCGGGGACCAAGGGCCGCCGCTTCGCCCTTCCCCACGCCACCATCCACCTTCACCAGCCCCTGGGCGGTGTGGAGGGTCAGGCCACCGACATAGAGATCGCCGCGCGGGAAATCCTCCGCCAGCGGGCATTATTAAACGAGCTGCTGAAAAAGCATACCGGCCTCTCCGACGAGAAGATAGAACGGTTCACCGACCGGGACTTCTATATGACCGCGGAGCAGGCCGTCCAGTACGGCATCATTGACAGCGTCCTCCATCCGCCGGAGACCGGGAAAAAGTCCCCGTAAACAGGAATTGCAGCAGGCGCCTTATGCCTGCTGCAATTCCCCGGATTCCCCATCGCTGGCGGTGACAAGGGTCGCCGGTTTTCCGAAATGGGCGAGAGCGATCACATCCCCAAAATTCTTATCGCCGACGATGACCTCCAGATCGCAGGTCTGATCCGGGAAGTCCTGCAATTAGCAAGATGCGAAGTGCTGGAAGCGCGCTCCGGCGAAGAGACGCTGGCGATACTGCAGCGGGAAAACGCCTCTGACCGGCCGGTGGATGTCCTGCTGCTGGACATCCTGATGCCCGGGATGAGTGGCTACGAAGTCATTTCCCGCATGAAGGCGGACCCTCTGTTAGCCACCACATCCATCATTGTGACCACAGCCCTCACCTCCATCACCGATAAAACCATGGGGCTGGGGATGGGGGCCGACGACTACCTCACGAAACCCTTTGATCCCCGCGAACTCATCGCCCGCATCCAGGTCATCATGCGGATGCGCGACACCGAACAGGTTCTGCGCCAGCGCAACCGGGAACTGGCTCTCCTCACCGAAATCAGCCGCCACATCATCTCCAGCCTGGACCTGGAAGAAGTGCTTGCCGCGACAATGGCGGGGATCTGCCGAATCCTCCCGGTAGACGCTGCGGTCCTGGTATTGATGGACGAGGAAACCGGGGAGATGATTTTCCGCAAATCCATCCCGGAGGAGCACCCGCACATCGGTCAACCCCTGCCGCCGGACCGGAGCATCCTCCGCCACGTAGTGACCACAGAACAACCCTACCTCACCAACGACGTGCCCCACGACCTCATCTTCGCTCCGGGCATAGACGGAAAGGGAGCAGATTCTCGCGCCGTCCTGTGCGTTCCGCTCCTGATTCGGGAACGGGTCATCGGCGCGCTGGAATTGATAGACAAACGAAACGGCCCTTTCACCGAAACAGACCGGGACCTTCTCCAGACCCTTGCCGGTTCCGTCGCCGCGGCGGTGGAAAACGCCCAGTTGTACGCCGAACTGGCGGATTTCGCCCGGGCCCTGGAACGTTCCCAGGCCCAACTCATTCAGGCCGAAAAGATGGCCGCGATCGGCCGCCTGGCGGCCTCCCTCGCCCACGAAATCAACAACCCGCTTCAGGCCATCCACAACACCATCCATCTGGCGATGACGGACCGTCTCCCTTCGGAGAAACGGAGCGAATACCTGGATATGGCCCGGAAAGAAGTGGAGCGACTGATAGAAATCGTCCAGCGAATGCTGGAGTTCTACCGGCCCTCCAAGGGGGGCATCATTCAGACCGATGTGAATCGGGTCCTTCAAGACGCCCTGGCGATTGCCGACAAGCGGCTCCAGCATGCTCATATTCAGGTTCATACCCACCTGGCGGAAGGACTTCCCCTCATCCCCGCCGTCCCCGACCAGTTAGCCCAGGTTTTCCTGAACATCATCATCAATGCCACAGATGCGATGCCGGAGGGCGGGGACCTGCGTATCGGCACCCTTTTGACGGAGGACCGGCGCTGGATCCTGGTCGCCTTTCGGGATTCCGGTCCCGGCCTGACGGCAGAGCAGATCGCCCATATCTTTGAACCCTTTTACACCACCAAACCCAGCGGCACCGGTCTGGGGCTGGCGATCAGTTACGGGATTGTAGAGCGACACGGCGGCGCCATTGAGGTCTCCAGCCAGCCCGGACAGGGGGCCACTTTTGTCGTGCGCCTTCCGGTTCCCCCGCACTGATTTCTGGAAATCTGTAGAGGTGAACTATGCCAGAGACTCGCTCCCCCCGCATACTGGTAGTAGATGACGAGGCGACCACGCGCATCTCTCTGGCCGAACTCCTGCGCCTGGAGGGGTACGATGTCACCATCGCGGCCAGCGGCGAAGAGGCGCTGGACATTATTACCCGGAACCCTCCCTTTGACCTGATGGTCCTGGACATCAAGATGCCCGGCATGGACGGCCTGCAACTGACCGAGGCCGTTCAACAGCGCTCCCGGGATACCGTCATCATCCTGCTCACCGCTTTCGGCACGCTGGAGACCGCCATCCAGGCCCTGCGACGAGGGGCCCACGATTATCTGCTCAAACCCTGCCCGATCCCCCAAATATTAGAAAGTGTCCGCAAGGGTCTGAACAAGCGCTACCAGGAACACCAGCGACGGGAACTGGTCTCCCGCCTGGAGCAGACCCTTTCGGAACTTCGGGCGATTGAAAAATCGGATTCCCCTCCCCCCCCACCCTCCCCCACAGCAGAACGGTATCTGGAGGTCCAGGACGTCCGGCTGGACCGGGAGCGGCATCTGGTCTGGGTCCGGAACCGGTCGGTGGACCTGACGCCCACGGAGTTCAAACTCCTCTCCTACCTGATGGAACATGCGGACCAGGTTTGCAGTCCTCAGCAACTGGTTCGGCAGGCCCAGGGATATGAGACCGATCCGTGGGGCGCCCGGGCCATCGTTCGCGTCCACATCCGGCGCCTGCGGCGCAAATTGGAGCCAGACCCGACTCACCCCCGCTACATCGTCAATATGCGCGGAGTGGGATACACCTTCCCCACCGTCCCCCCCGAATCCTCCGACCTGGAATCGGAAGAAGACCCGCTGTAACCAAATCGTAACGGCTTCGCAATCCCCTTCCCGCTCATTCTGTGGTACGCTACGGGCAGCCCAGCAGCACCGGCTCCCGACCGGGCGCTGAAGCGTTTCTGGAGGGAATCAACAGAATGAGCGAGTTTTCCATATTTCCCTCTCATCTCCTCTTATCTCCCGGCTGGATGGAAAGGGTTCAGCAGATTCTGGCAACCCTGCAGCGCGGAGTGGGAGGGGAATGCGTATTATTGGCCAATAACAGAGGCGAAGTCGTCGCCCAAACCGGTATCGCGGAAGAAATCCTGACGGAAAAACTTCTGCCTCTCCTGGTGGAAGAGACCGTTTTGACTCGCCGTTTGGGACACCATATCGGGGATGGGGCCGGCATCAGTTTGCACCATTATGAAGGGAACCTTCACCAGATCTTTGTTGGAGTGGCAGCCCGCAACTCGCTCCTGCTCATCGTAGTTACCCGCCAGCCTCCCCCCCGTCGCCTGGGCATCGTATGGCTATTCCTGCGGCGCACCCTGCAGGAACTGATCCATCTGATGCCCCCTCTGGAAGAGGCGGAAACGGAAAGGAGAAAGACAACCTCCCTGACGCCGGAGCAAGCGCGCGCGTTGGGGCTGTGGCTGGATGAGTAACTACCATTAGGGAGGAGAAATGAATTCCATCCCTCTCACCACCTCACGGCAACGACGTTGGGGGAAAGAAAAGCCCATCTCCCAGAACACCGATCGCGTCCGTCCAGGAGACCTCCTGCGAATTCAGCGTTTGCGACACCTCCTGCGGCGGGTTCTCCGTCGGCGGCGGTGCCATTTCCCGACTTGACGACAGGGGGCTTTATGGTACAATATTTTCCGCTCAATGCCCCCATCGTCTAGCCAGGTTAGGACACAGGCCTTTCAAGCCTGAAACACGGGTTCAAATCCCGTTGGGGGTACACCCCCCTCCAGGCCCCCGGGTTGGGGGCTTTTTTGTATACTTCTCTTGACAATATGTCAGTCGGATGTAAAATTTTCGTAACTTTTCCAGCAGCCTCCGCTGCGGGAGAGGGAAGAAAGCGAAGCAGCGTAGCACCCACCGGAGTGTAAGCGCCACGAGACCAATCTTCCCACAAAGGCATGGAGATGACTCGGTGGTTGATTACAGGCGGCGCCGGGTTTATTGGCTCTCATCTTGTAGAAGCACTGGTCACCCGCGGCGCATCGGTACGAGTACTGGATAATTTTTCCACCGGACGTTGGGAAAATCTGGCCCCTGTGCGGGACCGGATTGAAATCATAGAAGGCGACATTCGCGATCCCCGGATGGTGGAGTCTGCGACGGATGGAGTGGAGGTCATCGCCCATCTGGCTGCCATTGTCTCGGTTCAGGCCTCGCTGGAAGCCCCGCGCGAGACGATGGACGTGAATATAGGGGGAACTCTGAATCTGCTGGAGGCCGCCCGCCGGGCAGGCACACGCCGCTGCCTTTTCGCATCCTCCGCCGCCGTATACGGTGACCACTCCAACCTCCCCCTTCCGGAAGACCTCCCGCCCCGTCCCCTTTCTCCCTACGCGGCCAGCAAGGTCGCCGGAGAGGCCCTTTGCCAGACCTATCAGAGCGCTTACGGCCTCCGTACCGTCGTCCTGCGTTTCTTTAATGTCTACGGCCCCCGGCAGGACCCCCACAGCCCCTACTCCGGGGTCATCAGCATTTTCCTCGGACGGATGCGGCAGAATCTGCCACCGGTCGTTTATGGGGACGGTTCCCAGACGCGGGACTTCATCTTTGTGGGCGACGTGGTCGCTGCGATGCTACGGGCCGGGGAGCAGGACGGTCTGGCGGGAGCGGTCCTCAATGTATCCCGGGGGGAAGAAACCCCGGTAATTCAACTGGTCACCCTGCTCAATCGAGCCCTGGGGACTCACCTGGAGCCGGTATTTGCTCCTCCGCGCGCGGGAGAGGTGCACCGTTCCGCGGGGGACCCGCACCGGGCCCGGGCCCTCCTGGGCTGGCAGCCTTCGGTCGGGCTGGAAGAGGGTCTGGCCCGTCTTGTCGCCACCTGATGCCGAGGCAGAGAAGCCTTCACTGAAGAAATAGGAGACACCAGTGAACCCAAGAGTGAAGACGCTGAAAGCCCGTCTGCAAAAAGGTCTGGATAAAACCCTGGCCATTTTTCAATCCATCCACCCCGCCCAGTGGGGGGTCATCCTCTATGAAACACCGTACCCCTGGACAGTTCGGGACCTGCTGGCCCACTTCGTCTCCTCCGAGGAGGGGCTTCTCCGCCTGGCGCAGGATATCGCCGCCGGAGGGCCGGGCGCGCCCGAGGGGTTTGACTACGACGCGTACAACGAGGCAGAACAGCGCCGACTGGCCGATGTCCCACCGGAGCAACTCCTGGCCGATCTGGTTGCCGTCCGCCAGCGCACCATGGAATGGGTTGCCACCCTGACCGACGAGGACCTGGACCGCGTCGGCCGCCATCCGGCCCTGGGAGAAATCAACCTGGAGACATTCATTAACGCCATTTACGGTCACCAACTGATGCACATGCGCGACCTGATGAACGCGCTGGGAGGATAGATGCTTTGCCCCTCGCACAGGAGGTGCCGTTGGAAGAACTGAAACGTCGCATCCTGGCCGAAGGACGAGACCTGGGCAACGGCATCCTGAAAGTAGACGGGTTCATCAACCACCAGATAGACCCGGAACTGATGCAGCGCGCCGGAGCCGAACTGGCCCGCCGTTTTGCCCCCGTTGGAGCGACCAAGATACTGACCGCTGAGGTTTCCGGCATCGCGCCCGCCCTGACAACTGGCCTGGTCCTGGGATTACCGGTCCTCTATGCCCGCAAAAGGAAACCCATCACGATGATGGAACCGGTCTACGTGGAAAGCGCCCCTTCGCACACCAAGGGGCTGGAAGTCCTGCTGATGGTCTCGCCGGAGTACCTGGGCCCCGGCGAGCGGGTACTGATTGTGGACGATTTCCTCGCCACCGGCCTGACCATCGCCGCCCTGGTCCGGCTGGTACACAAGGCGGGAAGCCAGGTGGTAGGTATCGGCGTCCTGATTGAAAAACGATTTGAAGGCGGACGGGAAGCCCTGGCCCATTTAAACGTCCCCATTGAAGCGCTGGTCACCATCACCGATATGCGGGAGGGGCAAATCATCCTGGCAGAATAATGGTACGGGCGACTATCTATGCACGATACCATTGTCATTCTGGATTTCGGCTCCCAGACCACGCAACTGATCGCCCGACGGGTGCGCGAGGCCCAGGTCTATTGTGAACTCTTCCCCTGGGACGCTCCGGCTGAACGGGTATCAGCCCTTCACCCGCGCGGCTTCATCCTCTCCGGTGGACCAGCCAGCGTCTACGAACCGGGTGCGCCCTCGCTCCCTCCCTACGTTCTGCAAAGCGGGCAGCCGGTCTTAGGCATTTGCTACGGTATGCAACTCCTGGCCCACACCCTGGGCGGGCGGGTCACTGCGGCAGTCCGTCGGGAATACGGCCCCACCCCGGTGGAAGTCCTTCACCCCCATCCCCTGCTGATGCCCTTGCAGAATCGCCCCCAGGTCTGGATGAGCCACGGCGACCAGGTAGAGATGCTGCCACCGGGGTTCATCGCCCTGGCCCGCAGCGCCAATTCTCCCATCGCGGCGATGGGCGATCCGCAACGCCCCATCTACGGCGTCCAGTTCCACCCCGAAGTGGTTCATACCCCCGCTGGCGCGGATATCCTGCGCCACTTTGTGCGGGAAATCTGCGGCTGCGCCCCCACCTGGACACCGGCGACCTTTATAGAAGAGGCAATCACCGCCATTCGCGCGCAGGTGGGCGATGGGCGAGTCCTCTGCGCGCTCAGCGGGGGCGTGGATTCCGCTGTGACCGCCACCCTCGTTCATCGAGCCATCGGAGACCGTCTCACCTGCATCTTTGTCAACACTGGCCTGATGCGTCGGGGGGAGCCGGAGCAGGTCGTGCGCACATTTCGGGACCGGATGGGAATGCCCCTGGTAGCGGTGGATGCGACGGAGGAGTTTCTGAGCGCCCTGGAGGGAGTCACCGACCCGGAGATGAAACGGCGCATCGTGGGCGAACGGTTCATCCGGGTCTTTGAGCGGGAGGCCCGGCGTCTGGGACGGGTGGATTTTCTGGCCCAAGGCACCCTGTACCCCGACGTCATAGAATCGGCAGCGCCGGACCGGCCCGGGGCGCGCCGGATCAAGACCCACCACAATGTCGGCGGGCTGCCGGAGCAAATGCACCTGCAACTGGTGGAACCGCTGCGGTATTTGTTCAAGGACGAGGTCCGCGCGGTGGGCGAGATACTGGGGCTGCCCCCGGAAATTGTCTGGCGGCAGCCGTTCCCCGGACCGGGGCTGGCGGTGCGGGTACTGGGTGCGGTGACCTGGGAGCGGCTGGAAACGCTTCGGGCGGCCGATGCCGTCCTTCTGGAGGAACTGGAGCGCGCGGGGCTCCTGCGGGCCACCCAGCAGGCCTTTGCCGTTCTCCTGCCCGTGCGCAGCGTGGGGGTGATGGGAGACGGGCGAACCTATGAGGAGGTCATCGCCCTTCGGGTGGTCACCACCGAAGATTTTATGACCGCCGACTGGGCCCGGTTGGACCCGGAGTTACTGGCGCGCATCGGCAACCGGATTGTGAACGAAGTGGCTGGGGTGAATCGGGTTGTCTACGACATCACCCCCAAACCCCCGGCGACGATAGAATGGGAATAGTTGACTTGTTTGACAAGCAAGGGTATAATCCATCTTAGTGAAACTTTTGGGCTATTCCAAATACAACCCGCTGCAAAGGCAGGCGGTGTATGGCACTAAAAGGAAATCTGCAAGACTTTAGCGCAACCCAGCTACTTCATCTTATAAACCTGGCGCGCAAGACGGGAATGCTGGTCGTGGAGACGCCACGGGACCAGGCCCGCCTTTGCTTTCGCGAGGGCAAACTCATCTACGCCACTCTGGACGGCCAGGATGACCGTCTGGTTTCCATTCTCCAGAGAGCAGGCAAGATCAGCGAGGAACTGGCCCGCACCATCCGGGCCCGCTCCGACATCAAAGACGACCGGGAACTGGGCGTGCTTCTGAGCAACGCGGGGTATGTGACGCAAAAGGACATCGTAGACAGTGTGCGCACGCACGTTCTGGAGGTCGTCTACAAACTGTTTACCTGGCCTGAAGGGGTTTTCCGTTTTGAGCCCAACGCCCTCCCGGTGGAAGGACGGGTCACCGTTTCCATTGACCTGGAAAACGTGATTATGGAAGGTACCCGTCGCCTCAAAGAATGGGAACGCCTTCAGGAAGAGTTACCCAACCTGGATGTGGCGCTCCGTTTCACCGACCGTCCCGACGCCCGTCTGCGGACCATCAACCTGACGGTGGAAGAGTGGCGGGTGATTTCTTTTATCAACCCCCGCAACACCATCCGGCAAATCGCTCAGTACAACAACATGAACGATTTCCAGATTCGGCGGATCGTCTACGGCCTCCTGCAGGCCGGATTGGTGGAGTTGATTCCTCCGGAGGGGATAGAGATCAAGCCAGCACCAGGCGTTCCTGCACCAACGGTTGTATCCCCCGTTCAACGGCGCCCGGCCGTCAAACGCAGCATCGTTCAAAGACTCATAGACCGCATCCGGGAGTTGTAAATGCAGATCGTTAAAATGGTGGTCACTGGCCCCTTTGCGGCGGGCAAAACACAGTTCATCCGTTCCATCAGCGAAATAGACGTGGTGGCTACAGAAGCCAGAATCAGCCGTTCCGAAGAACAGGCGATTAAACAAGAAACCACCGTAGCAATGGACTTCGGGCGGATCACGGTGGACGATGATCTGGTTCTGTACCTGTTCGGTACCCCCGGCCAGCGTCGCTTTGAATTTATGTGGGAAATTCTTTCCGAAGGGATGCTGGGTTTTGTGGTGGTCGTGGATAGCACCCGCCCGGAGACTTTCCGAGAAGCCCGCCTGATCCTGGAAACCTTTCGCAACTACGCACCTACCCCATACGTGGTAGCAGCCAACAAACAGGATGTGGAGGATGCCTGGCCTCCGGAGGATTTGCGCATTGCACTGCACATTGACCCAGCGGTTAAAGTTCTCCCGTGCGTCGCTACGGATAAGGAAAGCGTCAAAAACGTCCTCCTGGAACTGCTGTACTCCATTCTGGAAACAATGGATAGCGAAGAGTGAACATCTCTCAGGGCGGGCGCCATCCCTCCGGAGGCCGGTGTCTCCGGGCGTTCCGGTGTCCGCTTTTTCGTTGCCGATGCCCCGGGGGGCTGTAGGGTCGGTTTTCCAGGGGGCCCTCCGCTGAAAGAGAACGGGATTTGCGGGCGGCGGCTTCGCCGCCGCCCGCAAATCCCATACCCCCCTTGCCCGTCAGGGCACAGGGAGAGGGGACAGGAGCGCCCCGCCCGACGCGAAACCGTCCGGCTGCCGGGGTGGGTTTCAAACCCACCCCGGAGCGC
>CAKZOY010000561.1 GCA_937138275.1 uncultured Chloroflexota bacterium | reverse complement strand
CGTAGGGATGGTCAGCCAGGAAGATGACCTCGGGGTCCTTGGCGATGATCGCTTCAGCGGAGAGTTGCACCCAGGCCATTTCGGCATCGGCGGCGATGTTCTCCCCGCCAGCGCGCTCAATCAGGTCCTGGACAAATGAACCGGGGCCCGCCGTCCACAGCGTGGGGTCCAGTTCCCAGTAGACGCGCGGCCGGGGCCGCCCGGCGACGGCCTTCGCGATGGCGTCGGCCCGTTCCTGCATCTGCGCGGTCAGCGCTTCCGCCCCCTCATCCTGACCGGTGACCTTGCCGACTAACCGGATGGCATCCAGCACTCCCGGAAGGTCGCGAGCGTCAATAACGAGGGCCGTAAAGCCCAACTTTTCCAGTTCGGGAAGCACCTGCCCCATATGGATGCTGGCGACCAGGATGAGGTCGGGTTGCTGCTCCGTTACTTTCTCAATGCTGACATCGGCGAAGCCCCCAACTTTTGGTTTTTCCGCGGCCTCCGGTGGGTAGTTGCAGAACTCGGTGACGCCGACTACCCGGTCACCCAGGTTCAGGGCGTAGAGGATTTCCGTGATGGAGGGGGCCAGGGAGACGATTCGTTGTGGTTCGGCCGCGATGGTCACTTCCCGCCCAGCCATATCGGCGACGGTCATCGGATATGGCGCGGGCGTTGGGGTGGGCGGGACGGGTGTCGGAGTAGGAGGAGCCACAGTGGGCGGTGGGGGAGTGGGGGACGGCGGGGGGGTAGCTGCAGGCCCACAGGCCGACAGCCCGATCACCATAAGAGCGATCAGCAGAGGACTCAGAATGCGCGTCAGTTGTTTCATCGGTGACCTCCTTTAGAGATTAGGATAGATTGCTCCGGGGATATCCCGGCGGAGCGACGGAAGAAGGTCACCTGCGAGGGACAAAAAATTCCCCCCTCCGAGGCGGCGGGGGGAAATTCAAAACCCCCTTGTCGGTGCGACAAGGGGGATGGGACTGGGTTCCATACAGCCGAACCGCAGTTCCATTCCCCTGTCCTCGCAGGTTCCTGGAACGACGGTGAGGTAGGCGACCTGGCTTACCCGTCCACCGATGCGGCCTGATGCCCCGGCCAGATAGACGCAGCGGGAAACGGGATCACAGTTGCGGGACAGCGCCGGACTCTCCGCCCGAGGGGGCGCTCGGGCGGACCACCGGACTTCCCCTTTTAAGCCCTGCCTTTCGGCTCGGGCGCCTCACCGTGGTTCAATGTTCAATTGTGTGGTTATATATACCACAAAACGCGGAAAGTGGCAAATCGGGGAAGAGAAAAAGGGTTTTGTGCTGGCGGCCTTCAGCCGCCAGCACAAAACCCCTGCACTCCCTCTCACCGTGCAGCGTAGAAGCGAGCACTCTATTCGCTTCAGGCCTAAAGAGGCAACTACCTACCCATGCCGCCGGAGCGGCGATTGAAATCGCCCCTGGGGGGCTTGTAGCCGGGCGTCCACCTCCGTGGACGCTACCGGAGCGACCGCGCAGGCGGTCGCCCGGCGCAAAGCGCCATCTCCGGTGCGGTTTCAACCGCCAGCCTGGGCAACCACACTGATTGGGTAGGTAGATTGACAA
>CAKZOY010000560.1 GCA_937138275.1 uncultured Chloroflexota bacterium | reverse complement strand
TGGCGCTGGCATCCTGAAGACCAGAAGGAGGCACAAAAAGGCGCCCCCGGCACGACTCGAACGCGCAACCAACGGATCCGAAGTCCGTTGCTCTATCCAATTGAGCTACGGGGGCGCAGAAAATTGGGCACGGGGAAACCGTGCCCTTCAGGGGTGGATGGTGGGACTCGAACCCACAATCTCCTGGGCCACAACCAGGTGCCTTATCCCTTAGGCCACACCCACCGTGTGTAGATTATTTTACCACTAAATGGCCCATTTGACAACCGGGCCGGGACGGGGATAATATACGACGATGACCCTCGTCGTGAAAATCCATTCCGATCCGGAAATCTTTGACGCGCTGGCGGACGAGTGGACCGTTCTCCTGCGACACTCATCCACCGATGTGCCCTTCCTTTCCCCTTCTTACCAGCGCATATGGTGGCGACATCTGGGGGAAGGAGACCTCTGCTTGCTGACGGTGCGGGATGGCTCCCAATTGGTCGGGATCGTCTCGCTTTTCCTCACCCGTCCCGAGAAGGGTCCCACCCTCCAGTTCACCGGCTGTGTGGACGTCTCGGATTATCTGGACGGGGTGATCCTCTCCGGGCGGGAAGAGGAGGTGTGGCGCGCCGCCCTGGAGGCGCTGGATGGCCCCACCGCACCCGATTGGGAATGGATGGACCTCTGCAGCATTCCTGCGACGTCCCCCACCTGGCAACTGCTCCCCTCCCTGGCTCTGAACCGGGGCTGGACGGCCGAGACGGAGGTCCAGGAAGTCTGCCCGGTCGTTTCCCTGCCAGCCACCTGGGATGGATACCTGGCGATGCTGGACGGGAAGGACCGGCACGAACTGCGGCGGAAACTGCGTCGGGCCGGGGCGCGCTCCGGCCTGGACTGGTACATCGTCGGGCCGGAGCACGACCTGGAATCGGAAGTGGAGGACTTCCTCGCGCTGATGGCGAAGAGCACCCGCGCCAAGGAAGCGTTCCTCACCCCGCCGATGCGGACGTTCTTCCGCGAACTGGCCCGGAAGGCCTCCGCCGAAAACTGGCTGCAACTGGCCTTCCTGATTCTGGACGGGCGGAAACTGGCGGCCTATTTCAATTTCGTTTACAATAACCGGGTGATGGTCTACAACTCCGGCCTGGATTGGCGGGCCGACCCCGGCCTGGCGGCGGGCATCGTCCTCTCGGCCTTCCTCATCCGCCATGCCATCGCCGAGGGGCGGGAGGCCTACGACTTCCTGCGCGGGAGCGAGGACTACAAATACCGCTTCGGCGGCCAGGACGTGCCGGTCTACCGGGTCCTGGTCCACAGAGGAAACTCCGATGGAGATCGTTCTTCAGGGTCACTTCGCCCCCGATGACCGGGAACGGGATGAGTTCCCGTTGATCCCCTTTGACGTGCCTCCCGGGGTGGCGCGGCTCTCTATCGCCTACGAGTTCAGCCATCCCCTGACCGCCGACAAGGCGGGGTGGGAAGAGGGGAACATCGTAGACATCGGCCTTTTTGACCCGCGCGGGGCGGAATTCCCCAACGGGCAGGGCTTTCGCGGCTGGAGCGGCAGCGCGCGGCGGGAATTCACCCTCAGCACCGGCGACGCCACCCCCGGTTACATCCCCGGCCCGATCCTCCCCGGCACCTGGCACCTCCTTCTGGGCCTGTACCAGTTAGCCCCTGAGGGCTGTGATTGGCGCATCACCGTCCGGATGGAAGCCGGGGAGACGGGTAACCCATCTTCCCAAATCCTGCCCTGCCCGTACGATTCGTCGCCGCTGGCCCCCGGCCCGCGCTGGTTCCGCGGCGACCTCCATGCCCACAGCCATCACTCCGACGCCACCGCCCCGCTGGAGGACATGGTCGCGGCCGCCCGGGCTCAAGGGCTGGATTTCATCGCCGTCACCGAACATAACACCGTCAGTCATCTGCCCGAACTGCGCCGTCTGGACCAGGCGATTCGGGCGGGCGAGCGCGCCGGGCCGCCGCTGTTGCTCATCCCGGGCGTGGAACTCTCCACCTACCACGGCCATGTCAACCTCTGGCCCGTGGAGGACTGGATGGACTTCCGCCTCTGGCAGGACGACCGGATGCGCAGGATACGGGAGATCGCCCGTCAGCGGGGCGCCCTCTTCTCCGTCAACCATCCCAAAGATGATGGTCCCCCCTGGGCTTTCGGCGACTTCTTTGAGCCGGACTGTATGGAGGTCTGGGGCGCGCCCTGGTTCGTCTCCAACTACCAGTCCCTGGCGGTGTGGGATGGCCTTCTCCGGCAGGGGTACCGGATCACCGCTGTGGGCGGGTCCGACAAGCATCAGGCCCCCTTCACCGGTGAACTGGGATGGTACGAACTGGGCACCCCCACCACCTGGGTCTGGGCCGACGAACTCTCCATCCCGGCCATCGTCGCCGGGCTGCGCGCCGGGCACGTTTTGATCTCCGAGGGGCCTTCCGGCCCGTTCCTGGAATTGACCGCCGAGGCGGATGGACGGCGGGCGGTGATGGGGGACGAACTCCCCGTTCCAGCGGGCGTTCCGGTTCACCTCCGCGTGCGCGTCCGGGGCGCAGCGGGATGCCTGCTGCGTCTGGTCTCCGCCCGCCGCGCCCTACAGACCGAGATCACCGCCGGCGACTTCGCCCACACCTGGGAGATCGTCCCCGACGGCGACCGCTACTTCCGTCCGGAGGTCATTGAGCCACCGGAGGTCCCGCTGGAGGAGGACCCCTCCGCTATGATGGCGCGGGCGCTGGGGAATCCGGTGTTCCTGAAATGGGATGAAGCGGCCAATAGATGACCCTTATCTGAAAGCGCTGGTGAGCCGCCTGCTGGCATATGGGCCGGAACGGATCATCCTTTTCGGTTCCCGAGCCCGCGGGGAGGCCGACGAGTACAGCGATTACGACATCGTCCTGATTAAACGGACCGACCGCCCTTTTCTGGAACGGTTACAGGAGGTCATCCCTTATCTGCTGGAGTGTGAGCGAGCAGTAGAGGTTCTCGTCTACACCCCTGAAGAGTTTGAGCAGATGGCGGAGACCGGATTGGGCTGGATCATCCGGCAGGAAGGAGTGGTCCTTTATGAACGCGTTTCGGGTTGAAGCCCGACGCTGGTTCCATCAAGCCCAGGCGGACATAGAGGTGGTGAACGCCCTGAGGCGGGGAGGCTACTACGCCGCGGCGTGTTTTTACAGCCAGTAAGCGATGGAAAAGGCACTGAAGGCCATTCTCTACAGCCAGGGGAGTCGGGTGGTCATCGGCCATTCGGTGCGGGAACTGGCCCTGCGTTGTGCAAAAATAGACCCGTCCTTTGCGCCGCTGACCGAATCGGCGGCCCTCCTGGACCAATTCTACATCCCGACTCGCTATCCGAACGGGTTGCCTGCTCCGGCAGTGCCTAGTGAGACCTACACCGCGTCCCAGGCTTCTATGGCCCAGGAGGCCGCAGAAAAAGTGCTGGCCGTTGTGCGCTCCTATCTCCTTGCTCATACAGATGTACTGGAAGAGGCGCCAGGTACAGAACAATGATCGTCGGAGTCTGTCGTATCCATCTACACCTGCCGGGGAACGGTTCGCTCAAGCAAAAGCGGGCCCGGCTGAAACCTCTCCTGCACGACCTGCGGAAAGCGTTCAACCTGGCGACCGCCGAGGTGGACAATAACGACCTCTGGCAGTCGGCGGTGATCGGCCTGGTCACCGTCGCCAACGACGTCGCCTATGTCCATACCGTGTTGCAGGAGGCCGTTCACTGGATTGAACTCCACCGACCGGATGTCCAGATAGTGGATTGGGAGATAGAGTTGCTGTAGGAATGCCTGTAGAGCCCAGCCGGATGGTTGTTCGCTACACTCGGCACGCCAGGTATAAGTTTGAGGTTCTCAAACAATACGGATTCCCCGTAACGCCTGAACGGGTGCTGGATGTGCTGTTGAAACCGGATGTGGTTATCCCTCAATCCGGCGATCGTTTTATTGCTCAAAAGCGCATTTCAAGGAGCATATACGAGGGTGATCTATTATTTCGCTTAGCCACCTGACACTTTCGGCTCATATCCAGACCTCGTGCAGGCTGGGTCTGGCCTTTAGCGCCCCCTCATCCCCCTGGCCCCCTTCTCCCCCACCGCGGCGGGGGAGAAGGGGGAAAAGAGGGGTTTCGGGGCGGGCGGCCGAAGGCCGCCCGCCCCGAAACCCCTGTAA